>DASPSK010000181.1:0-9695 GCA_035623975.1 Acidimicrobiales bacterium
CCCGCATGCGGCGCAACCTCGGGATACGCCGGCGCCTTGCGACGCTTGTCGGCAACGACCGGCGCATCGCCGAGCTGCTGCACGCCCTGTTGCTGTCGCTCCCGGGTGCCCCTGTCCTCTACTACGGCGACGAGATCCTCATGGGCGACAACATCTATCTCGGTGACCGCGACACCGTGCGGACGCCGATGCAGTGGACGCCGGACCGAAATGGGGGTTTCTCCACGGCGGACTTCGCACAGCTGTACCTACCGCCGTTGATGGACCCGATCCACGGCTACCAGGCAGTCAATGTTGAGGCGGAGCGCCGCGACTCCTCCTCCTTTCTCCACTGGTTGAAACGCATGCTCGAAGTGCGCCGTCAGTACCCGGAATTCGCCACCGGCTCGCTCGAGGTCCTCTCGGCGGACAACCCCTCCGTGCTCGCCTACCTGCGGGCGCCCCGCTCCCCCTCGGCCGGGGCCGCCGGCGAAGGGACCGGCCAGGGGCCGGCGGGCGACGAGGACGGGGCGGACGGTGAAGGCGCCACGGTACTGTGCGTGCACAACCTGAGCCGCTTTGCTCAGCCGGCGCAACTGAGCCTCGCCCGCTGGCAGGGGGCGACGCCGGTGGAGCTCCTCGGACGCGTGCCCTTCCCGCCTGTCGCCGAGACCCCCTATGCCCTCACGCTTCCCCCCTATGGCATCTACTGGTTCGAGCTGCGGGAGTGACGCCTTGAGCTCCGGCCGCCTGCCCGACTTCGCTCCGCTCGTCGGTCCCTACCTGGCGCGGCAGGACTGGGCACAGGCGGCCCTTGGCTCCTTCGGCGAGACCAATCTGCCGGCGGATGTGACCGACGTCGAGGTGCTGCGGACCGAGCACCCCGGCATGGCCAGCGTGATCGTGCAGTGCCGCGACCGCACATTCCACCTCGTTCTCGGCTGGCGGCCGGTGGCCGTCGCGCCGGGAGTGCTCGGCGCCCAGTCCGATGCCGTCCTCGGACCCGGCTGGGACAGCACGGGCGAGGTGCTCGTGTACGCGGCGATGGCCGACTCCGAGCTCCTCGTCCACCTGCTCGAGTCCGTCAGCGGCGGCGGGGAACGGGCGAAGCGGGGGAGGGTGGTCCAGTCCCTCGTCAGTCACTCGTCGCTCGTCTACGACGATCGCCTCTTCATGAAGTGCTACCGGGTGCTCGAACCCCGGCCGCGGCCCGAGGTGGAGATGGTGTGGAAGCTCGACGCCGCCGGCTTCAACCATATGCAGGCACCCGTGGGCCACTGGCAGCGAAACGGACGCGACCTGGCGCTCGTGCGGGAGTTCGTGCCGGGCGCCGTCGAAGGGCTCGCCCTCGCCCGCACGTCGTTGCGGGATCTGCTCGCCCGCGCCGACGCCACAGAGAGCGGCGCCGCCTTCGCCGACGTCGGGCTCGCCGGCGGCGACCTCGGGCCGGAGATGCGCCGGCTGGGCGAAACGACCGCACGCTTGCACCTCGCCCTGGCGACGGCCTTCGGCACCGAGATCTTGCCACCGGCGACGACCTTGCCACCGGCGACCGGAGGATGGGCGCCGGGCGCCATGCCGGTCACAGCCGTCAGAGTCCATGGCGACTACCACCTTCGCCGCGTAATGAGATGCGACAACGGGTGGCTCGTGGCCGGTTTCGGGGATGACCCGCTCATGGGGGCATCCGCCGGCGCCGCCAGCCAGGGGGAGGGCCGTTTCGCCTCGCCGCTCGAGGACGTGGCCGACCTGTGCTGCTCGCTCCAGCTCGCTGCCGCCGAGGCCGTGGCGCTGCAGACACGGGCGACGCGTGCGCATGCCCGCGTGCTCGCCCAAGGCTGGTTGGAGCACAACGTGGCGGCCTTCGTCTCGGGCTACCTGTCGATGGCGGGCATCGAGCGGTTGGTCCCGGGGAGCCGGCAGGAGATCGATGTCGCCCTCCAGGATCTGCGGGCGGCTCGCAGCCCGGCGACGGGTGGAGGAGCCAGTAGCCACACGGTTCCGGGCCAGCCGAGCTAGAGCAGGGTGCTCAAGCCCCCGTCCACTGCCAGCACCTGACCGGTGACGTAGCTCGAGTGGCTGGAGAGGAGCCAGATGACGGCGTCGGCCACCTCCCAGGCCGACCCCATGCGGCCGAGGGGGACGGGGGTGCGGTCCCGGGAGGGCCTGCCAGCCGAGGCCCAGCGGCCGAGGGGCGCGTCGATCAAGCCAGGGGCCACGACGTTGGCGCGGATTTGGCGTCGGGCGCCCTCGGCTGCGACGTGCCGGCACAGACCGGCGAGGGCAGCCTTGGACGAGTCGTAGGCCGGGATGCGGCTTCCCGGCTTGAGGGCGGCCACCGACGAGATGAACACGACAGCGGAGCCGGGTGCCATCAACGGAACGGCCGCCCGGCAGGCGAGAAAGTGCGCTCGCACGTTGACGGCAAAGGTCGTGTCCCAATCGTCGACCGTCGTCTCGGCGAGCCCGCGGCCCCGCCCGATGCCGATGTTGAGGACGAGCCCGTCGAGGCCGCCCAGGCCCTCGGCGGCGAGCGACACCGCCTCCTTGCAGGCGTCGGGATCCGAGGCGTCGGCGACAACTACGACGGCGGGTGATCCCTCCTGCGCCACGAGCCGTGACGTGGCCCGGGCGGACTCTTCTTCGCGGTCCCAGCATCCGACCGAAGCGCCTTCGCGGGCAGCGAGCACGCTGATCGCCCGCCCGTTGCCCATGGGCGAGTCCGGGCCCGGGCCGGCCTGCTGGCCCGCTCCGACGACGAGGATGCGCCGACCCGCCAGCAGTGGGTGCCCGCCCGGGGATTCGGGAAGGGGCTCAGGCGGCTTGCTCATTGCGGGAAGCCTGTGAGTCCCTCGTCCAGCTGGACGCCGAGGCTGTTGAGCGTCATCGCCACGAGGTGGTAGTGCCCCACGAGCATGGGGAGCTCTATGAGCTGCTCGATGGTGTAGGTGGCGGACAGCTCCAACCAGGTGGCGTCGGAGATCCGGAAGTCCCGGTGCAGCTCGTCGGTCGCCGTCAGCAGGGTGGCCTCAAAAGCGGACCAGCCATCGGCGTCCGGACCGAGGGCGACCCGATCGATCTCCTCGGGCGTCAGACCGCAGGCGAGGGCGATCGGGGCATGTTGCGCCCACTCGTACGGGGCACCGCAGTTCCAGCCGGTGCGCAGAATCATGAGCTCACGGTCCCGTGACGGTATCTTCCCCCTCAACAGCTTGCCGCCGAAGGGCATCCAGCGCCGGAACAGCCCCGGCGCTCGAACGAGCGTCGTGAAGATGTTGGCGTCGGACCCGGCGCCCAGCCGAGCCTGGTCGAGCAGCTCGCGCACGACGCCGACGCGCTCCTCGGGCGGCACGGGAGCGATTCTCGGGCTGGACGACGGGCCTTCCACCTGGTCAGCAGCCACCGGGCCTCACTTTCTCGTCGAGGGCGATCGGAGATGGCTCAGGCGACGGGGTGCGCCCTCAGGCGACGGGGCTGCTCTCCCGCATGGCGATCTTCTCCAGGGCGTCGCGCAGATCCTCGGCGGCTCGCTCCGGTGAGACGACGTTGATGAGCACGCCGGTCCCAAGCTCGAAACCCGCCCTCGTCGTCAGGTTCGGCAGCACGTGGATGTGCCAGTGGTACATGCCGGTCGCCCGGTACGGGGCGGAGTGGAACACGACGTTGTAAGCGATGTCCCCGAGGTGCTCGGTCAGCGCCTGCAGAGCGGTGCGGACAGCCTTGCCCATTGCCACGACGCGGCTCGTCGGAGCCCGGTGAAGGTGGCTTCCGTGCTCCCTCGGCACCACGAGCAGCTCATAAGGCGTCCCGCTCCAGAAGGGGGCGAACGTCACGAAGTCCTCCGAAGCTTCCAGCACCCGGTAACCGACCCGCTCTTCGGAGGCAGAGGCGGCACACAGCAGGCAGCCGCCCGCAAAACGGGCGAAACCCGCCTGCTCGTCGGTCAGCTCCCGCGGCACGAACGGGATGCCGAGCAGCTGACCGTGCGGGTGGGCGACGGAGGCTCCCGCTTGCCGGCCGTGGTTGACGATCACCTGGCTGTAGCGGAGCCCGTGCGTGCTCTGGTGCTCCTCGACCCGGTCCCGGATCGCGGCCATCACGAGCGAGAGCTGATCGTCGGGGAGGGAGGCGAAGCTCCTGTCGTGCTCGGGGGAGAGGACGAGGACCTCGTGGATGCCGCTGGCGGGCGCCTCGGTGAAGACCGGTCCACGGTTCTCGACCACGAAGGGGGCGTCGCCCTGGAAGGCGGGGTAGCGGTTGGGGACGACCCGGACCATCCAGCTGCCGGAAGGCCCGTAGACCTCGAGAGCCGGCAGGGTGTCGCCTTCGTTGCCGGGGCAGAAGGGGCAATGAGCGACGTCGTCGGCGTCCGGCGTGGGCTGCCTCGGGACGAAGAGTCCAGGGCGCTGCGCGCGGTCCGTCGACACCGTAATCCATCGGCTCGACAATGGATCGAGACGAAGTTGGTTCACCCTCGCTCGGAATCCTCCTCCTGTCTCGTCCGTGCCCTCCGGCTCACGTCGTCCAGGCTACCGCCGGTAGGCGCCGGGAGCGCGCATCCGCGGGAGGAATTCCACCTGCAAAACTCCCCTTTTGTGAGCCAGCCGCTCTACGACCTGCTCCTCGTCGCCCACGTGGTGGTCGCGGTCGTCGGCTTCGGAGCGATCGCCGCCGCCGGGTTGGCGGCATCGTCCGCCCGCGGCTCCCGGGATCCGGTCGGTGACGAGGCGGTGCGGCGTTTCTTCAAGACGGGCCCGGACTGGCCCGCTCGCTTCGTCTTCGGCGTCCCCCTGCTCGGTCTCGCCCTCCTCTTCGGCGGTGACCGGACTGCGGTGCACTTCCCGTGGCCGTGGATCGGGCTCAGCCTGTGGACCCTCGCCACCGGAGTGGCCACGGCTCTGTGCTGGCCGGCGGAGCACAGCGCCCAGCAGACGCTCGTGGCGCTGCAGGACGCCTCGCCGGAGGCACGCGACGCCCTCCTCGGGCAGTTCCGAGAGGCGTGCCAGCGCATGGAGCTGGCGGCGGGAGCGATCTCGGTGTGCTTCGTGGCAGCCATGCTCGTGATGATCTTTCAGCCCTAGCCGCCTGAAGCCGCTCGCGAAACCCCCTCGATTAGATTCTTCAGCCGTGACCCCGGAAGCAGATCGGCCGCGCCGTCGCGTCCCGGCGAATGCTCCAAGCACCCGACCGGGCCGGCTCGACACCGCCGCCCGTCTGGCGAGCCGGCACCAGGCCGCCTCGAGGCGGCGGACGATCCGCCGCCGCCGGGCCGGAGTGCTCCTCGCCGCCCTCGTCGTCGTGGCCGCCATTGTGGCGGCCTGCAACGCCGTCACGAGCGCCAGTTCCAAAGGGACGAAGACCTCGACGACCGGCGGGCGTGGCGGCACGACGAGACCGCAGACCACGACGACGACGCTGCCGGCGTCGTTCAACGTGGGCATCCACACTTTCGACTGGGACGAGAGGGGCCCGGGCATCACCCACGTCGGGCCGACGGGGGCGGCGCTGCCCGGTCGCGTGCTCACGACCGAGGTCCGCTACCCGACGCTGGCGGGATCTGCCGGCACCGAAGCGGTCAATGCCCGGCCGTCGACCGTGGGGGGACCGTACCCGGTCATCGTCTTCGCTCACGGTTTCGAGACCGAGCCCCTCGACTACGCAGGCTTGCTGGACAGCTGGGTCAGGGCGGGTTTCGTCGTCGTGTCACCGATCTTCCCGGACGAGAACCTGCAAACGGTGACGGCGGACGGGGGCATCGCCGACCCGACCATCGCCTCCACGCTGGAGAACGACGTCTACGGCGAGCCGGGCGACATCGTCTATGTGCTGAAGCAGTTGCAGGCTGTCGCCAACCAGCCTTGGGGCGAGAATCTGAAAGGCGTCCTCAACCTTGCCGACATCGGGCTCGCCGGACAGTCGGACGGGGCCAACGTCGTCGCCGCGCTGAGCTTTGCTTCCGGGCTGAGGTCGCTGGGCGCCGGCCTGCCGTCGGCTCCCAAGGCCGTGGCGGTTCTCTCCGGCAGCGCCTGGAGCTATCTGCCGGACGGCAGGCTCGGGACCTACGGCGGCTCCTCCAGTTCGCCGGCACTGCTGCAGGTGCAAAGTGACGCCGACGGCTGCAACACCCCCACAGACGGGACGGATCTGTTCGCCAGCCTGCAGGCCGACCTCAGGGTGAAGTGGTTCGTGACACTGCTCGGCGCAGACCACCTCGGGCCTTACGAGGGCGTCTCCCCGTGGGCGGGTGTTGTCGACGCCGTCACCACGAGATTCTTCGAGAACGAGCTGAACTGGAGGCCGGCGTCGACCCCGGATGCCTCGATCGTGGCGGCGGGCACGCTCAGCGGCGTAGCGCAGATCACGACGACGGTGAATGAGTCGACCGTCCCGCAAGTTGAGCTCATCCCGGGATGCTGAGCCCGGATCACCACCCGCCTCACCATCAGCGGAGATGACGAGCGCCTCCGGCCGGGTGGCCTACCTCGACAACGCCGCCACGACGCCGATGCGCCCGGAGGTTCTCGAGGCGATGTTGCCATGGATGACGACCGCCTTCGGCAACGCCTCCGCTGGGCATTCCATGGCCCGAACGGCGCGCCGGGCCGTCGACGACGCCCGGGACACGTTGGCCGAGGTGCTCGGCTGCGACCCCAGCGAGGTGGTGTTCACGAGCGGTGGGACCGAAGCCGACAACCTCGCCGTGACCGGGGTCGCCGCGGCTGCCCGCGAGCGAGGCGTCGACCGCCCGCTCATCGGTTGCAGCGCCATCGAGCACCCGGCTGTGCTCGAGCCGGTGCGCGCCGCCGGTGGTGAGGAGCTTGTGGTCGACACGAACGGCCTTCTCGACGTGGCTCGGCTCGAGGAGTGGCTCTCGCGCAACGCCGGTCGCGTCGTGGAAGTCTCCGTGATGCTCGTCAACAACGAGACCGGTGTCATCCAGAGTCTCGCAGACGTCGCCCGAGTCACCCGCGAGCTTGTTCCCGGGGCCCTCGTGCACTGCGACGCCGTGCAGGCAGTCGGCTGGCTGGACGTGGCCCTCCTCGGGCAGACGGTCGACCTCATCTCCGTGAGCGCCCACAAGATCGGAGGACCGAAAGGGGTGGGAGCGCTTGTGGTCAGGTCCGCTGCTCGTCGTCACGTGCGCCCGGTGCTGCGCGGCGGGCCGCAGGAGCGCGAGTTGCGCGCCGGCACACACGACGTCGCCGGCATCGTCGGCCTGGCTTGCGCGGCCCGCCTCTGCTCGGCCGAACGGGAAGCGGCCTCCCGGCGGGTGGCCGAGCTCGCCGCCACCTTGGTGGGAGGTGTGCTCCGTGCTGTCAAGGGCTCGGGCGTCACCGTGCCCGCCGAAGCCCGCATCGCCCCCATCTGCAACCTCTGGTTCGAAGGTGTGGAGTCCGAGGAGCTGCTCCTCGTCCTCGACGAGCTCGGCGTGTGCGCCTCCGCCGGCTCGGCCTGCGCCAGCGGTGCCCTCGAGCCGAGTCATGTGCTGCTGGCGATGGGCCGAAGCGCCGAAGAGGCCCGCCGGCACATACGGCTCTCGCTCGGTCACGCGACGACGCCGGAGGACGTGGATCAGGCGCTGGCGGCTATCCCGGAGGCGGTTGAGCGGCTGCGGGCCGGCCGCTGAGGGCTGCGGGCAGGGTGCGGCAGAAGCCCCGGTGGCACCGGCCGCACGGGCCGGCCGCACGGAACTGGCCGCACGGGCCGGCCGCACGGGCCGGCCGCACAGAACTGGCCGCACAGAACTGGCCGCACAGAACTGGAGTGGGTTTGGGACAAATACGTCCCTTCCACTCTCCAGAACGCCGGCGCGAGCCCGCCCTGACGGGGCGTAGGCCTGTGCGCCCTCCATTAGAACCGGGCATGTATGGCTCGCGTGAGACGACCAGGGAGGCAGCCATGACCACACGACCCACAGCGACGGCGGCTGGCACGATCGACCTCGGTGGTGACCTCACCGTCAACCGGATCGGCTTTGGAGCCATGCGGATCACCGGTGAGGGCGTCTGGGGTTGGCCTCCGGACCCTGAGGCTGCCAAGGCGGCGCTGCGACGGGCGGTCGAGATGGACGTGAATTTCATCGATACGGCCGACTCCTACGGGCCGGACGTGAGCGAGGCCCTCATCGCCGAGACCCTCCATCCCTACCCCAATGACCTCGTGATCGCCACCAAAGGAGGCCTCGTACGTCCGGGGCTGGGGCGCTGGGAGCCGGACGGCCGGCCGGAGCACCTTCGGGAGGCATGCGAAGGCAGCCTGCGCAGGCTCCAGCTCGACGAGATTCCCCTCTACCAACTCCACCGGCCCGATCCGAAAGTGCCCTTGGCAGAGTCGATCGGGGCGCTCGTGCAGCTGAAAGCCGAAGGCAAGATTCGCCACATCGGCCTCTCCAACGTCACTGAGCCCCAGCTGCGGGAGGCCGAGAGGCTGACGCCCATCGTGTCGGTGCAGAACCGCTACAACGCCAGCGACAGGTCATCGGAGTCCATGGTCGATCTCTGCGAGCAGGAGGAGCTCGTCTTCCTTCCCTGGGCTCCGATCCAGCAAGCCGCGAGGAACAAGGCGGTAAGCGCTGCCGCCGACCGCCTGGGCGCGAGCGAGCGCCAGATCGTGCTGGCATGGATGCTGGCGAGGTCGCCGGAGATCCTGCCGATCCCCGGTTCTGGCTCGGCCGATCACGTCGAAGCGAACGTCGCTGCCGCCTCCCTCGATCTCACTTGGGAGGAGATTGCCGATATCACAGCGGGAAGCTGAGCCCACCTGCGAGGCCGGTGCCGCCCCAGCCCGGCCCTCCGAGCGCTGGCATCTCGCCGTCCGAACCGACACAGCCTTCTGAGAAACTATTGCCATGCGCGTCCTCGTCGCTCTCTCGGGTGGAGTCGACTCCTCCGTCGCCGCTGCCTTGCTGCGCGACGAGGGGCATGACGTCGTGGGCGCCACGATGAAGCTCTGGGGCGGCGCATCTGACTCCGGCTGTTGCTCGGTCGCCGACGTGGAGGATGCCCGACGGGTGGCAGACCGGCTGGGAATCGACCATCACGTGTTCAACTTCACTGCAGAGTTCGAGGCACACGTCGTCGGCCCCTACGTGAGTGCGCATGCTTCGGGCTTGACACCCAACCCCTGCATCGAATGCAACCGGCACCTCAAGTTCCGGAGCTTTCTCGATCGGGCGATGAGGCTCGGGTACGACGCCGTGGCCACGGGTCATCACGCCCGCGTCGATCGAAGGAGCGGGCGGCCCCGGCTGTGGCGCGGAGCCGACGCCGCCAAGGACCAGTCGTATGTGCTCTCGTGCCTGACCGAACGCGAGCTCGATCGCCTTGTGCTCCCCGTCGGTGCGATCACGAAGGCCGAGGTGCGCTCGGTCGCCTCCTCCCTCGGGCTGGCGACCGCCTCCAAGCCGGACAGCCAAGATGTGTGTTTCGTGCTCGGGGGCTCGGGCTCGGCGGCCCGTGAGCGTTTCCTCTCCGGCCGCTTGACCCTCCACAGCGGCGAGGTGATCGACGCCGCGACGGGAGAGGCAGTCGGGACCGTGCCCGCTGTCGAGCTCGTGACTGTCGGCCAGCGCCGCGGCCTCGGCAGCGGCGGCGGCCGGCGGCACTTTGCCCTCAGCGTCGACGTCGGGCGCCGCCGAGTCGAGGTGGGCCCGGAGGCGGCTCTTCTCCGCACTTCGGTGGCGCTCACGCACTGGACCTGGGTCCGTTCCCCCCTCG
>DASPSK010000202.1:0-4026 GCA_035623975.1 Acidimicrobiales bacterium
CGGGGCCGCGAGCCGTTCTGCAGGCCGACAGGAGGGGGGCCGAGCTCACCGACCCGCACTGCTCGGAGAGTGCCGCCCGCAGTCGTTGCGCGAGATCCCGCGAGCGCTCGTCCAGGGCGGTGGGACGCCGGACGACCTCGAGGCCCCCACCCGGTCCCTCGCCGGCCGTCCCGAAGGCGCTCGCCACTACGAGCTCACCCGCCTCAAAACCCTTCACGAGTGCCCCACCGACCCCCACGACAACGACCGGCACGCCGTCGGGAAGCGATGAGCCAAGTCGGGCGGCAGCCTGGCGGGCCCGCAGCGGGCCCATACCCGTCAGGCGGACCCGGCCGGCGGGGATCACGGACGCCTCGCCCCCTCGCCGCCTCGCGCGATTCAGGCCGACCCGAGCAGCCGCCGCCTCCGGGGGCAGGGCGCACAACAGCACGAGAGAATCGGGTTGGCGTATCGCCATAGGAGCCGGATCCTGGCAGATGCCGTGCCCGTTTGAAACTCGACCGCAGCGCCGTAGGAGTAATCTCTATTTCGGACACGTGACAAGGAGTTAGGGTGGCCAACGACGGAGCGTCGTCGATGTCAAATTTGACGGCCATCGATCCCGGGACCAACGCGCCCCAGCGGCACGTGGGCTTGCCCGTCCGGGACACGACCTCCGGCACCGTGATCACGGCGGAGATTCCCGCCGTGCGCGCCGGACCCTCCTACGGTGTGCTGCTGCCGGACGGCTCGGTCTGGTACCCCGGCTCCCGCAAGCGGTTGCCGGCCCCCCTCATCCTCCGGGTCGTCGTCTGGATCCTGGCTTTCGCCGTCTTCTTCGCCGCCGCGGGCGACTTCATCATCCGCTACCACCCGAGCTGGGTAGCACCGCTGCGTCACATCGTGCCAGCTCAGACCGTCGTGGCCCTCTCCGGAGGCAGCTCGTCAACGGGGACGAAGGTGAGCAAGGGCCGCGCAGGGTCCGGTGCCACGAGGGCGGCCGTGGTGCTCATGAGCCAGCAGCCGGCAGATTGGCGAGGGCTTCCCGTGACGGGTTACGTCGTCAGAGGGTCGAGCTACTCGGTGAGGGTCACCGCCGGTCCGAACCGTGTCTGGGTGTCGGGGCAGTCATATGCGGACGGCCAGGTGAGCGGCGCCCAGACGGCGCAGATACTCCAGAGCGCCGGTCAGTCCCTCTCCCTGCCGTCGGCCGGCGGGCTACTCGTCATCATCGGGGCGGGCGGAACGACGATATCGGTGTACCGGGGTGCCAAGGAGGTGGCCACGGTGCCGACACCGACGCACTGCCCGTGCAATCTCCTCTTCGAGCCCTCTCGCTGACGATCCTCGCTCAAGACGGCCCGTCAGCGCCGCGGTGGCAGTCGGGGCCTGCCGTCGCCCGGTAGCGTTCGAGGCGTCATGGCGACCCCATCACCGACGCCGGTCCCGGCGCGACGCAACATCGCGAGGCAGCAGCGCTTCTGGACGCGGCGGGCCGTCAGCTGGGACCACGGCGCAGGTAACAACCCCGGGCTCGTGAAGGTCGTCAACACGGTTATCGCCGAGGCCGAGGCACGCCCGGAGGACCATGCGGTGGATCTCGGGTGCGGCTCCGGGCAGGTCACCTTGGCGCTCGCCAGGCAGGCCGCCTCCGTCCTCGCCATCGATGTCAGCCAGAAGATGATCGATCTCCTCCTCGAGAATGCCCGGGCCGCCGGCGTGTGCAACGTCGAGGGCAAGGCGATCCCGATCGAGCAACTCGAGTTCGCCCCCGGGTCGATAGACCTCGTGGTCTCGAACTACGCCTTCCACCATCTCCGGGATGCTGACAAACCCAAGGTCGTGAAAGATATCTTCAGGTGGCTCCGGCCCGGCGGCAACTTCGTGCTCGGCGACATGATGTTCGGGCGCGGCGGCGACGCCCGGGATCGTCAGATCATCGCCTCCAAGGTCTCGCTCCTCGTCCGCAAGGGCCCGGGCGGCTGGTGGCGCATCGCCAAGAACGGCGGGCGCTACCTCTTCAGGACCCAGGAACGACCCGTCTCCATGGCTGCGTGGGTGGCGATGTTCGAGGAGGCGGGTTTCGCGCAGGTGAAGGCGGTGCCCGTCGTGCAGGAGGCGGCCGTCGTTCGCGGTACCCGTCCCAGCTGATCACGTGATGTTCGTCTCGTGTTCGTTGGGACGACACCTGCGATTCATTTCGCTTGCGTAGGGTCGGTACCCGACGACGTACCTCGGACGGTCGTAGCTCCCACAGCTCCGGTGGACTGGCCCACAGTCTGCGGCGAACGTGCATCCGTCCGGCCGGTCGGGTTGTTGGACGCGCTCCGGCGGCGTGTGCCATCCCCCCGAGCCCTGACCGGCTGGACGGAGGCACGAGGGTCTCGGCGGCCCTTCCAGAAGGGGAGATCGAGCAGCGTGAAGAGCACCAGGGCCACAGCTGCGGCCGAGGCGATGTACCAGGGCCACGGTCCGAGCACGCTGAGGAGCGTCCACTCGCTCGGCACGTGTCGCAGGTACATGTAATTGCCGCCGGTGAGGGCATCGACGGCGCCGACGAAGCCCGAGTACGCGAGGGTGATGAGCCATATCCGCAGGACCGCCCGCCGGCGCGGCACGAGGCCCTGGCCGACGACGAGAAACAAGGCCGCACACACGATCGCCGCGTGCGCCACCACGTACTCGACGAATTCGAGGCTCGGCCAACCGAGTTTCAGATCAGGCGTGATCAGCGATTGCAGGCTGCCGGCGAGTCCCCAGAAGTACGTGATCTCGACCAGGAGCCGCTGCCGGCTGAGGAGGGCAGCAGCGGCCACGAGGGCAGCCACGTCGCAGAGGGCAAAGGGGAGCGAGTTCGCCGCCGTGAACGGCTGGTTGCCGAGCGTCGTCGCCAGCCACAGGCCGCTCGTGACGAGCAGGGCGAGCGCCAGCAGGGCGTTCGCCACGAGGATCCATCGGGCCGGGTGGGCCGCATCGACGCCGCGATGGCGTCGCCCGGCCACGCACAGGACCGTCGCCGCCGCGAAGGTGACGGCGAGTGTGGTGATGTAAGCCGGCGAGAAGACTCGCACCGTTCAACGGTACGACACCTGCGCCCGAGAGGCTCGCCGGGGGTGCCTTACTCGCCCCGCTCGCTCGGAACGGGGGCCGGTGCGGCCTCCGAACTGGGCCGAGAAGCAGAGACCGCCTCTGTGCCGGCCCGCTTCCGCAGCCCGAGGCGAACTACGCCTCTCGCCAGCTGGGAAGCAGTCAGTCGCTCGGGCTTCGGGTTGCGCTCCCGCTCGACCTCGCGGGCGAACCGGCGGCTCGTGGTGGTGATCTGCCAGGTGACGGCGGCGAAGGCCAACGACACCACGGCGAGGCCGATGTGGATGAGCTTGAAAGACCAGTGAAAGTTGCCCACCACCATGTTGCGGATCAGCACCAGCCAGATCCAGACCGTCCAGAGGACCGACGCCCGCAGCAGGAGCGAAGCTCGGCGACTCATGCCGCCATCGTAAGGGGCCGAGGGGAGCTGTACGCCGGGTGGACCGGACTTCCCCTAACCTCCGGCGCCATGGACACCTCGCTTCGGCCGCCGACGTGAAGATCACCTGCACGGGTCACGCCGGCCTGTACATCCAGACCGACCACGGTTCGGTCCTCTGCGACCCGTGGCGTAGCCCGGCGTATTTCGCCTCCTGGTTCGTCTTCCCCGACAACAGCGACGTCGACTTCGCTGCCATGCGACCCGACTATCTCTACGTCTCCCACCTGCACAAGGACCATTTCGACCCTGACGTGCTCCGACGGCTCGTGCCGAAGACGACGACCGTGCTGCTGCCCGACTACCCGACGGACGACCTGCGGGGGGCCTTGAGCGAGCTCGGCTTCTCCTCGTTCGTGCAGACGACCAACGGCGAGCCGGTCGAGCTCGACGGCCTGCGGGTCATGATCGCCGCCATGACGTCGCCGGCGGACGGTCCGCTCGGGGACTCCTGTCTCGCCCTCGACGACGGGCGCGTGCGCTTCTTCAACCAGAACGACGCCCGGCCCCGCGATCTCGAG
>DASPSK010000211.1:0-3141 GCA_035623975.1 Acidimicrobiales bacterium
CAAGTGCCGCTGATTTGGCCGCACGTGGGCTGATCGAGCTCCCTCCCACGCTGTAGCCCTCCGGCGGGCACACTTCGTCCACAGCCCCGACGATCAGGTTCGTCGGGAGGTCCGTCCGTCGTTCTCCAGGCTCTCGATGCCGATGGCCTCGAGGCGGGCGACGAGCTCTCGCAGCCGTCGGTCGTTCTCGATCCAGGGTCCGTAGTCGCGCACCTGCTCGGGGCTCAGATACCGCCCGACGGTCTTGGCGGCCACCTTCCGCGTCCAGTGCCAGTAGGGACCGTGCAGCTTGGGGGGATCGCCGTGGCAGGCGCAGTTGTTCCGGCCGCAGCGGGTACGACGCTCCCCGATCGAGCCGGGCAGGACCTGTCCCGATCGGACGATGCCGGTGATCTCCTTGGCGATCTCGGCCACCTCGGCTCGGCGGGCCCGCTCCATGAGACAAGCCTGCCAGGGGGGGTCCACCATCTCGGCCATGTCCTAATGTATATCTACCTGATGATCTCTGCCACGGCCGTCAGGGAGGTGATCGAGGCCTGGTCGCCTCGCGGCTGCTCGCCGGAGGCGGCAAGGATCGCCAAGGAGGTGGTGACCCGCTGCCACCCGGTCGGAGCACCGAGAGCACGGGCACTGCTGTTGTCCTGCTCGGCGCTGATCGACTGGGCGATCACCGTCGGGATCGATCTCCGTCCGGCGTCGCTGCTCAGCGAGGCCACCATCGAGCGCCACGTGGCCACCGCCATGACCGAGAGCAAGGACTCCTCCCGGCGTACCCGGCGGGCCAACCTCCGCTTCATGGCCCGGGCGATCGGCCTGCCGCTTCGCCCCGAGCCCTCTCCCATCTCGAGAAGCGGCCCGGCGCCTGCCTACAGCGAGGCGGAGATCGACGCCTACCTGGGCCTCGCCCACCACCAGCCGCTGTCGAGGCGGCGTGTCCTCGAGGCCATGATCGGCCTCGGGGCGGGTGCCGGCCTCGACGGCTACGACATGCGGTACGTCACCGGAGACGACGTCATCTGGCGCTCGGGCGGCCTCCTCGTCGTCGTGCGGCAGGGCCGAGGGCGGGCCGTCCCGGTGCTGCGGCGATATCAGCAGATGGTGGCGGTCTGTGCCGCCTTCCACAAGGACGCCTACATGGTGGGCGGCCTCTCGCCCGTGCGAAAGAACGTCACGACGCCCGTGCTCGAGCGCACGCGGGGCGGGGCCCACCTCGAGCGGCTCTCGGTGGCCCGCCTGCGCTCGACCTGGCTCGCCCACCAGCTCGAGGCCATCGGCTTTCACGGCCTCATGGCGGCTGCTGGCCTCAAGTCCTCCCAACGCCTCTTCGAGCTGGCCGCCGCCCTCGAGCCCCTCGCCGAAGACGAGCTCGTCGTTCTCCTCGGGGGGACGAGCTGAGCAGGGGACCGACGCTCTCGGCCTTTCTCGAGGTCGTCGACCGCTCCGGGGTAGTGGAGGTGCTCGAGGAGGCCATGGGTGCTGCCGGCCCAGCTCGCCAGCTCGGCGTCCGCAGCGTCCTTGTCGCCCTCTTGTTGTCGATCTCGCGGCGCAAGGTCGCCCATCTCGCCTCCGCCCACGAGATCTGCTCCGAGCTGTCGATCCCCGAGCAGATCGCCCTCGGCTTCCTCCGCTCCGGCGACGACGGCCTCAGCGAGGCGACCTACCGCCAGTTCGCCCACACCTTCGCCGAGATGGTGAAGGTGATGGACGAAAGCCCGGTGCCCTCCTTCCGGGGGGTGGCCGAGGCCGAGCGGGCTGCCCACCTCGCCGAGCGCCGCAGGGGGGCGCCGGCCGGGGCCGCCGACCTGCTCCGCTCCGTCGTCGAAGGTCTTCTCGAAGCGAGCATCCCCGAGTCCGAGCGAGAGCGGGGCGAGATCGCCGTCGACTGGACGGACCACGAGACCTGGGCCCGCCCGAAGGAGGCCGACAGCCCCGTCCCCTCGGCCGACCCCGACGCCTCCTGGGGACACGCCAAACGGAATGCCCCCGGTGCCAAGGACTGCGGCTTCTTCGGCTACTACGCCCAGGTGGCCGTCCTCGCCCCGGCGGAGGGCTCGACGGCACCGTCCCCCGAGCTCATCCGCCGGGTGGTGCTGAAAAGCCCCCGCCACGAGCCCGCCTCAGAGATGGCCGCCCTCCTCGAGGCCATGGCGGGCGGAGGCATCCCCATCGCCGAGGTCCTCTACGACAGCGGCTACTCGTTCAAGATCGGCTTCGGGCAGCGCCTGAGAGCACTCGGTGCCGAGCTCGTCATGGACCTGCACCCCTTCGACCGCGGACCGAAGGGAGACTTCGAGGGCGCCGTCTGTCTGAACGGCAACCTCTACTGCCCGGCCGTGCCGGAACGCCTCGTTGAGCTCGGCCCGCTTGAGCGAGGGGCCTCGGCCGAGCGGACCGCCCTCCACGACGGCGCCAGCCAAGCCCTCGACGCCTACCGCTTCGCCCGTCATGCCGGTCCCGATGGCGACGGCTACGAGCGGGTCATGTGCCCTGCGGCCGCCGGGAGGATCCGCTGCCCTCTTGTCGAGTCATCCCTCCACTTGGGCTTCGCCCACCCGACGGTGGCCGATGCCCCACAGCGCCCGCCGCGCTGCTGCAGCCAGAAGACCCTCACCGTGCCGCCCGAGATCAACGTCAAGACCCGCCAGAAGCACCCGTACCCGAGCGCCGCCCACCGCAGCTCCTACGCCCGGCGGACGACGGCCGAGCGCGCCTACGCCCGCCTGTGCGATCCCGCCGGGGAGGGCATCCGCCGCGGTTGGTGCCGTCTGTTCGGAGAGGCGAAGAACACCCTCATGTACGCCCTGGCCGCCGTCGCCCACAACGTCAGGATCCTCCTCGCCGCCGAGAAGGCGGCCAGGTCCGGCCGACGACCGAGGATGAGGCGCCGCCGCCATCAACCGCCCGTCCATACCGCAGAACCATCTTCGCCCGGCGAGCCGGCACCCGGTTAGGCCGAGCCTCCCCGCGCCGCCGACGGCGCCGTCTCAGAAACCAGCGGACCGCTCGTCCTCACGCGCCAACACCAGCCGAGGAGCAGAAGAGACACCCCGGATCGCGCCCTCGTCCCGTCGGTTACCCATGAAAGGGCAGAGTTCACTCGTAACTTGTGAACACGGCGGGTCGTTACTTGTGACGACTATT
>DASPSK010000219.1:0-9234 GCA_035623975.1 Acidimicrobiales bacterium
TCGGAGCTCCGCCGCCGGGGGTGGCTTCAGCGGACGCCGTGGGCCCGGAACTGGACGCTGATGCGCGCTCCGGCGGGACGGGCGGTCTTGGGGACGGCGTGCTCGAAGGTGCGTTGGCAACTGCCGCCCATGACGAGGAGGTCTCCCCGCCCGAGCTCGTAGCGAAGCGCCGGCCCACCTCCGGCGGGACGCAGCAAGAAACTCCGAGGTGCGCCGAGGGAGACGATGGCGACCACGGTGTCCTCGCGGGCCGCTCGCCCGAGCCTGTCGCCATGCCAGGCGACGCTGTCGCGCCCGTAGCGGTAGAGACAGAGCCCGGCGGTGCACAAAGGCTCTCCGAGCTCGGCGGCGTACTGGGCGTTGAGCGCCTCCAGCGCCAGCTCGAGAATGCGGTCGGGGAGGCGGTCGCGTTCGCCGTAGAAGCTCACCAGGCGGGGGACGTCGACCATGCGGTCGTACATGCGACGACGCTCTGCCCGCCACGGCACCGTCTCGAGCAATCGCGCGAAGAGGTCGGCGGCGCCGGCGATCCATGCCGGCCGGACGTCGACCCAGGCCCCTCGGGCCAGCGCCGTCCTTTGCAGGCACGCTCCGAGCGGACGCGGCCCGGGCTCCTCCAGGAGATCGAGCAGCGAGTTCTGCAGCACGGCCACGAGCCGGAGCTTAGCGCCCGTCGAACGTGTGTTTGCAGGTGGCCGCCGAGCGAGAGTCAGGCGCCCCCGCCCCACCCGCCGGAGCCGGCTGCCAGCTCGGCGGCGAGCGTCTCGACGAGCTCGTGCGCCGTCGGGAGGGAGCGCACCTCGTCGGCGAGGACACTCGCGGCGTGCCGGTACGACGCCTCCGCGAGGACGGCCTCGATGGCGGCGCGAAGGCGTGCGGCGTCCTCGGGCCGGAGAGCACCCATGGCGTCGCCGACTCCCCGCGCGGGTTCGACGACGAGGCCGGCACCCGCTTTCGCCACGAGCCTGGCGTTGGCGGGCTGATCTGCGAACATCGGGACGACGACGAGGGGCACACCCGCCGACAACGCACCGATGACCGTGCCCGAGCCGCCGTGGCAGACGACGGCGGCGGCGTCTGCGAGGACATCGCCCTGCGGCACCCACGGCTCCACGTGGACATTCGGCGGCAGCGGAGCGAGGACGGACACGTCGGTGGTCCGCCCGGCCGTCAGCAGCACGCGCGCCCGGAGGCCGGCGACGGCGTCGAGGGCGGACCGGTAGGTGGTGGCCGCCACGGGGAGCTGGCCGGTGACGGTGCCGAAGGTGACATACACGAGGGGGGCCGAATTCGCCCCCCACCACGCGGGCAGGGGCCGGTGCTCGGCCTCGTCCCCGGGCCGCCACCGCCATGTGGCCGGGAAGGGCGACGGGTCCAAGGAGGGCGGGAACCGGGTCAGGTAGGGGCTCGCGAGCAGCCTGTCTGCCATCTGCTCCCCGTAGGTTGCAAGGACCGGGGCCACGAGCTCGAGGACGGAGGCTTCGATCTCGGCCAGAGAGATGGCGACCTGCGCGAGCGGGATGGATCGACGCTCCGCCGCCACGGCCGAGGCGTACTCGCACGGCTCGCGCATGACGAGGTCCGGACGCCACTCGTCGCACACCGCCTCCATCACGGGGAGCATGGCGGCCGTGCAGAGCCGAGCGAAGAGCTCGCGATCGATCAGCGCGCCCGCCTCCCGGCGGGACACTTTCGGGAACTGCTCCCAGATGGACGCTTGCTCCTCGAGGGGCGGCTCGGCTCCCGCCCGGAAGCAGAGCCCGGCCGCGCCGGCAGCGGCCGCGAGCGAGGGTGGGCCGACGACGAGGACGTCATCGCCGCGTCGGGCGAGCGCCTGCAGGATCGGCTCGAGCGGCCCGAAGTGGCCCGCGCCGGCGGTAGAGGCGGCGAGCACGCGCACGGTGCCCGCCCTCAGAAGGCCGGCGGGTCGCTGGCGGGGAACGACTCCCTGCCGGCCTCGTCGACGATCTCGTCGAGGCGGCTCCTCTCCGCCGTCCCCGGGTCGAGCCCGAGGTGCGCCCGGCGGCCCCTCAGTTCGGCCCACTCCTCCACGAGGAGCCCGAAGATCACCTCGTCGAGAAACTCCCCGTTGACCCAGGCCGCCTTCCGTAGCACTCCCTCGCGGACAAAGCCCGTCTGCTCGGCCGTGCGCAGCATGGCCACGTTGTCCCGCAGGGTCTCGATGGCCACACGGTGAAGCCCTCGAACGACGAAGGCGTATTCGCACAGGACTTTCACGGCATCGGCTGCAAGGCCACGGCCGCGGAAGGCCGGCCGCAGGGAAACGCCGATGTGCGCCCTCCGGTGGTGCAGGTCGATCCCCCAGAGGATCGCTTCGCCCGCAAGGGGGTGGCCGTCGGTGAGCTCGACGACGGAGAAGGCGGCCCAGTCGTCGGTCGGGTCCGAGATGCGGTAGGGGGCGGCGGGGGCGTCCGGCGAGATCGGGCGCCACGGCCGGCCATCTGCCCGCGACCGGGTGTGGACGTCGTCGTAGAGCTCGGTGTGGAGAATCGCCACGTCGGACTCGATTCGCGCCCGGAGCGCCACTCTCTCGCCACGCAACATACGCCGTTGCTATCTGACCCGAGCCGTCCGATCAAGCCGGCGCCTGACCCGTGACTCGGGCGGCCGCCGTCAGGAACTCACCGCCGCCTGCGAGGCCCGGTCACGGGCAACCTCGTCGTAGGACTCGTAGTCGGTGGCGGTGTCGTCGGCGAATTCGAACTCGAGCAGCCCGGCAGCACCCCACTGCTCTCGCAGGTACCCGTTGTTGGCGTCGAGCAACCCGAGCTTTCGGACGTTCGGGACGAGCTTGGCGAAGAAGGCCCGCTGGAAGCCGGCGAAGGGGGTCACCTTCATCTTGGAGGCCGCCTCGACGATGAACGGGACCATCGCCTCCCGCTTCACGCCCAGGCGCTCCCAGATCTCCGGGGTCGTGGAGCGGGCGCGATTGCGCAAGGTGTTCTCGAGGAGGAACTCCTGCCGGTCCTTCAGCTCCACCTCGGACAGCTCTGCGTAGAACTCCTTCAGGGAGAGGACACCGAAGGCGACATGCCGGGCCTCGTCAGACATGACGTAGCGAAGGAGCTTGCGCAGGAGGGGCTCGGTCGTACGGCGCAGCATGTCACCGAAGGCGGCGAGCGCCAGGCTCTCGATGACGATCTGCATGCCGAGGTAGGCGATGTCCCAACGGCTGTCCTCGATGAGCGCCATGATCTGGGCATCGAGGAACGGGCTCATCGGATAGGCGCTGCCGACTTTGGTCTCGAGATACTTCGCGAAGACCTCGGTGTGGCGGGCCTCGTCCATCGTCTGGGTGGAGGCGTAGTACTTGGCGTCGATCCAGGGCACGGTCTCGACGATCTTCGCCGCCACCATCATGGCGCCTTGCTCGCCGTGCATGAATTGGCTGAGGTTCGCCTTGAACATCTCGACCCCGAGGGCGGTGAACTCCCTGTCGGTCCAAGCGCCGATGGGCGAGCCGGGCTCGGCGGCGGCCGCGCGGATGAGGCGCATGCCCGGGGAGCTCGCGTCGACGAGGCCCTCGGGGTCGACGTCGGTGCTCCAGTCGAGATCGGTCACGCTGTTCCACTGCGACGCCATGGCCTTGTTGTAAAGGGTGACCAGCTGCGGCCGGGAGCGCTCGTAGTTCCATGTGTAGATCCGCTCCGCATGGTCCTGCACGATCTTCACCGTCGCCCGCACCTCGTCGCCGGGCGGCAAGGGCATCGCCGCGCTCATGGTCACGAGGATAAGGCGGTTACGGGGATAAGGCGGTTACGGAGATAAGGCGGTTACGAGGATAAGGCGGTTACGGGGATAAGGCGGAAGCAGACCGCCCGGCTGTGTGCGGCGCCGCCCTGATATCGTTCGGCTTCAATCGCCGCCGGGCCGGCTGGGGTCGGGGGAAGAACGGGAGCGTGACATGGGGCGATACGTGCTCAAACGCCTCGGGTTGGCAGTGCTCACCCTGGTCATCCTCAGCGTGATCATCTTCTTCGCCGCTCAGGTGCTGCCCGGCAACCCGGGAAGGGCGATCCTCGGCCCCTTCGCCTCCCAGAGCGCCGTAGCCGTCCTGAACGCCAAGCTGGGAGTGGACCGGCCGCTCATCGACCAGTACTGGAGCTGGGTCTCACACTTCGTCCGGGGCGACATGGGGACGTCCTATCAGTACAGCCTTCCCGTCAGCTCCCTGCTCGTGCCCGCTCTTGAGCGCTCCCTCAAGCTGGCGGCTTTCGCCTTTGTGGTCGTCGTGCCGCTCAGCATCCTCGGGGGCGTTGTGGCGGCGCTCAACCGGGGGCGCGCGGTGGACCGGGTCATCAGCATCACCGGTCTGTCGCTCTCGACCGTGCCCGAGTTCGTCTCCGGCATCGTGCTCATCGTCGCCTTCTCCATCGGCCTCAAGATCCTGCCCGTGACGGCGAGCGCTCCACCGGGGTCGGGTTTCTTCACGCAGCTGCGTTACCTCATCCTGCCCGTCATCCCGCTTGTGTTCATCCTCTTCGGCTACATCGCCCGCATGGCCAGGGCGGGCACGATCGAAGCCCTCGAGTCCGACTACGCCCGCACGGCGACCCTGAAGGGGCTGTCGCGCTGGGCCGTGATCCGGCGCCACGTGCTGAGAAACTCGTTGCTGCCCACGATCACCGTCATCGCCACCCAGACGGGATACCTCATCGGCGGCCTCGTGGTGGTGGAGACGCTCTTCAACTACCCCGGGATCGGGCGCCTCATCGTCACGGCCGCCGGTGACAAGGACTTCCCCATGCTGGAGGCGGGCGTCCTCGTCATCGGCGTCGTCTACCTGCTGGCGACGCTGGTCGCCGACATCCTCTACACCGTCCTCAACCCGCGCATCCGCCTGGAGGGGGCGGAATGAGCGGCGCCGACCTGGGTCCCGGGCTCGGCTCGGCCCGGGCCGTGGGGACCCCCCTCGAGGGCGCCTTGTCGCCGAAGGACGTGAGCGCCCTCGACCTCCTTCCCTCCACCGAGGGCACGGCGGGGGCGCTCGACGTCGGGATCGGGCGCATTCGCCGGGAGCGCCTCGGCCAGCTGCTGCGTTCGAAGACCTTCGTCGCCGGCGCCGTGATCCTCCTCTGGTGGATCGTGTGCGCCGTCTTCGGCTCCTCCATCGCCCCCTACAACCCCCTGGCGGAGAACCTCCTGCTCACCAACTCGGGACCTTCGGCGGCCCACTGGTTCGGAACCGACCCCCTTGGGAGCGACATGTTCTCGCGGGTCATCGTCGGCGCTCGCGACATCCTCATCATCGCTCCCCTCGCCACGCTCTTCGGGACGGTTCTCGGCACTGCCATCGGGCTTGTGCAGGGGTACTACCGCGGCTGGGTCGACAACATCATCGGCCGCTTCGTCGATGCCGTCCTGGCACTGCCCGTCGTGATCGTGGCGTTTCTCTTCGTAGTGGCCGTCGGGCCCTCCAAGGTGACGCTCATCATCGTCATCGGTGCCGTCTTCGCCCTCCTCATCTCGAGGACGGTCCGCACCGCCGTGCTGCAGGAGCGGGAGCTCGACTACATCAACGCCGCCCGGCTCCGCGACGAGAGCTCCCTACATGTGATGTTCATCGAGATCCTCCCCAACGTCCTCGGTCCCATCCTCGTCGAGTTCACCGTGCGCCTCGGCTACGCCATCTTCTACGTCGCCACGCTCTCGTTTCTGGGCTTCGGCATCGCGCCTCCCACGCCGGACTGGGGTGCGGACATCTCGGCGAATTACGGCCTCCTCGCCGCCGGCTACTGGTGGGAGACGCTTTTCCCGGCGCTGGCCATCGCCTCGTTGGTGGTGGCCGTCAACCTCATCTCCGACTCGATCGAGGCGGTCCTCATCCAATGACTCTCGTGGCCCCCTCGGACCTCTCCGCCCCCGACGAGCGAGGGAAGCTGAGCCTGGAGGTCTCCAACCTCGAGGTCGCCTATGCCGTGCGGGGGCGCGACCGCGTCGTGCTGCGCGACGTGTCCTTCCAGATCGGCCGGCAGGAGTCCTTCGGGCTCGTGGGCGAGTCCGGCTGCGGCAAGTCCACGACGGCGCTCGCCATCGTGGACTACCTCCCGAGAAACGGCCGCGTGAGCGCCGGCTCCATCATCGTCGACGGCCGCAACCTGGCATCGATGAACAAGGAAGCGGTCCGCCAGATGAGGGTGAAGACCGTGTCGATGGTGTACCAGGAGCCGGGCCGGGCACTCAACCCTTCCATCCGCATCGGGCGGCAAGTCGCCGAGGTGTTCGAGCTCATGGGATCGCGAAGGCACGAAGCGCTCGAGCAGGCGGAGCAAGCGCTGCGGACGGTGCAGATCTCCGATCCCGGTCGTGTGCTGAGGGCCTACCCCCACCAGCTGTCGGGCGGGATGCTGCAGCGAGTCATCGTCGCCATGGCGCTCGCCTCCGAGCCGACGCTCCTCGTGCTCGACGAGCCGACGACGGCCCTTGACGCCACCGTCGAGGCTGAGGTCCTCGATCTGATCGCCACGCTGCGCGAGCAGTTCCACACCGCCGTCCTCTTCATCAGCCACAACCTCGCCGTCATCGCCAAGATGTGCGACCGCGTGGGAGTCATGTACGCGGGCGAGCTCGTCGAGCAGGGGCCTGCCCAGCAAGTCTTCGAGGATCCGCGTCACCCTTACACCGTCGGCCTTCTCCGCTGCATTCCGAGGCGCGGCCACCGCAAGGACCACGGGCGCCTCGACACGATCCCCGGCTTCTTGCCCTCGCCCGGCGAGGTGCCGACAGGCTGCATCTTCGCGGCGCGTTGCGCCCTCGTGACGAATCGCTGTGTCGAAGAAACCCCCCCGATGTACGGCATCAGCGCCGTCCGCGGTTCTCGTTGCCATTTTCATGAGGAAGCGCACCTGCTACCGCGGGCGACGCCAGAGGACGCGGCCGTCGCAGCCGGAACCGAGACCGCAGAGCCCGTGATCCGGTTCAAGGGCGTGTCGAAGACCTTCACCGTCGGGGGAGAGCATGTGCAGGCGCTCGTCGGGGTCGATCTGGACGTGCACGTCGGCGAGACCCTCGGGCTCGTCGGCGAGTCAGGCAGCGGCAAGACGACGCTCGCCCGCGTGCTCCTCGGTCTGACGATCCCCGACGCGGGCTCCGTGATCGAGCTGCAAGGCGCACCTCTCGCCGGGGACTGCGGGGACCGCAGTCGTGAGCAGCTGCGGTCGATGCAGATCGTCTTTCAGAACCCGGACTCGGCGCTCAACCGGCGGCACAGCGTTCGCCACATCGTCAACCGCGCCCTGTCGAAGCTGGCCGGCCTCAACGGCAAACGCAGCGAACAGCGGCTGCTCGAGATCATTCGCTCGGTGAGGATGGAGAACCGCCACCTGGCGCTCCGCCCCCAGCAGCTGTCCGGAGGGCTCAAGCAGCGAGTCGCCATCGCCAGGGCCTTCGCCGGAGCCCCCCGCGTGCTCGTCTGCGACGAGCCCACCTCGGCCCTGGACGTCTCCGTACAGGCGGCCATCCTCAACCTCTTGGCCGATCTGCAGACCCGGGAGCAGGTCACCTACGTCTTCATCTCGCACGACCTCGGGGTCGTGCGCTACCTCGCCGACCGCATCGCCGTGCTCTACCTCGGCCGGGTGATGGAGTACGGGACGGCGGAGACGGTCTTCTCCGGCCCGCACCACCCCTACACCGAAGCGCTCCTGTCCGCCGTCCCGAGCCTCGACGGCACCTTGCAGGAGCGCATCCGCCTGACGGGCGAGATCCCGAGCCCTGCTCACCCGCCCTCGGGCTGCGTATTCCACACGCGCTGCCCGCGCCGCCTCGAGAGCGGCATCTGCGACACGACCGAGCCCCCCTTCATCGAAGTCGAGCCGGATCACATGATGCGCTGTCACATCCCCCTGTCCGAGCTCGGGCGCCTGCAAGCCCCCGGAAACGGGAACGCCGGCGACCGGGCGCCCTCCCCCGCCACAGGGCCCGGTGAGAACCTGACCCCCGATGTCAAGGCCGCACCGGATGAGGCCGGCGCGCGGGATGAGGCCGCCGCACGGGATGAGGCAGGCGCACGGAATGAGGCCGGCGAACGGGATGAGGCCGGCGCACCGGATGAGGAGGCGGCCGCCGCCGGGTGATCCGGCCAGCCAGGCGGGCTGCTCCCACTCAGGCGTCCGGCAGGGCTGGACGCCTCGACGGGCGGCATTGAACGGCGGGGAGGGATCGACTACGTTTCTTGCGAACATGTGACGGCGCCACCCCTCGCGGGCTGGAGGGAGGCGCTCTTGCGACCCGGCAAGCACTGTAGAGGGGGTTCCTCCATGACTAGCGGCGACCGCAAGACAGAGATCAACCACGAACGTCTGGACGGCCTGCGCAGGGGGCGGGGACCGATCCCCGAGCACATCATCGACGAGTTCGTGGGCGGGCGGCTGTCCCGCCGTGACTTCTTGCGGAAGGGAACGGCCGTCGGGCTCTCCCTGCCCCTGGTCGGTGCCATCCTCGAGGCTTGCGGAAGCTCGAGCAGCTCCAGCACGACCACCTCGACGACCTCGGCGACGGTGGCGAAGTCGGGCGCCACGATCAAGGCCGGCATCCTCGTGCCGGCGGGGGCCATCGACCCGATCACCATCGCCGACCAAGGCGGTCTCGAGCTGCTCGGCAACGTGGGCGAGTTCCTCGTCTTCGTCGACCAGCAGTACAACTACCACCCCTGGCTGGCGACGAGCTGGAGCACGAACCCCGACGCCTCCGTCTGGACCTTCAAGATCCGCCAAGGGGTCAAGTTCAACGACGGCACACCGATGACCATCGACGACGTCGTCTACAGCTTCCAGACGCAGTGCAACCCGAAGAGCTCCTCGAACGCCCTCTCCGTCTTCGGAGGGACCCTCGTCCCCGACGGCGTGAAGGCCCTCGACGCCGAGACCCTCGAGCTGACGCTCGTGGCCCCGGACGGTGGCTTCATCGACGCCGTCACCGAGGACAACTACAACATGATCATCGTGCCGAAGGGCTTCGACTACTCGGACTACCAGACCGTCTGGCCGGGCACGGGCAGGCTCATGAAGCAGAGCTACACCGTCGGCACCGGCTGTGTCATGGTGCCGAACCCCCACTACTGGGGGACGCCCGCCAAGCCGAAGGAGGTGCAGTTCACCTTCTACCCGACCGAGACGCCCATGACGGCCGCCCTCGAGGCCGGCACGATCGACTGCATGGACCAGTTCTCGGTCTTCACGAGCCCGCAGCTGCTGACCGGTGGGTACAACGTGA
>DASPSK010000203.1:0-6319 GCA_035623975.1 Acidimicrobiales bacterium
CGACGTCGTGGTCGAGAACGAGCAGGTCCACGTCCCCGCCGAGCGGCGCCGTCTCGGCTACGTCTCCCAGGAGGGGAGCCTGTTCCCGCATCTGACGGTGGAGGCGAACGTCGGTTTCGGGCTCCCCCGGCAGGAGCGCCGCGGCCCCCGCGTGCGGGAGCTGCTCGACATCGTGGGCTTGACGGGCCTCGGGCGTCGCTACCCGCACCAGCTCTCGGGTGGGCAGCAGCAGCGTGTCGCCGTCGCCCGCGCCCTCGCCGTGAGCCCGCAGGCGGTCCTGCTCGACGAGCCCTTCGCCTCTCTCGACGCCCAGCTGCGGGCGAGCGTCCGAGCCGACGTGAAGGACATCCTCCGCCGGGCCGGGACCACCGCCGTGCTCGTGACCCACGACCAGGACGAGGCACTCTCGGTCGCCGACTTCGTCGCCGTCATCCGCGACGGCAGGATCGCCCAGTTCGCCACGCCGGCGGAGCTCTACGCGAACCCCGTTGACGCCGAGCTGGCGCGCTTTGTCGGGGCGGCGAACCTGATCGAAGGCCGCCAGCACGGCGAGACCGTGGAGACGCCCCTCGGAAGGGCGCCAGTCGCCCCCGCTACGGCGGCCGAGCCCGCCGGCACGCAGGCGGTCACGGTGCTCGTGCGCCCCGAGCAGGTCGAGATCACCGAGCGCGCCAGCAGCGACGGTGTGGCCGGGCGGGTGCTGAGCACGAGCTACCACGGCCACGACTGCCTCGTGTACGTGCAAATGGAACCCGGCCTCGGTGACCTCCTCGGGCCCGTCGTCGTGCGCACGCTGGGCGATCCTCACCTGCCGGACGGCTCGTCGGTGTCGCTGCGAATCAGCGGACCCGTTCTCACCTGGCCGCCGGAACCGGCACCCGTCCCGCCGGAACCGGCACCCGAACGTCGTGATCAGCCGCCCCCCGTCGCCGGTATAGCCTCCAAGCGATGATCGGTGCCGGCGGTGCGTTCGCGAGCGGGCCTGAAGCCGCGAGTGGCGATGGGGCGGGGAGCGGAGGCGAGGCGCTGCAGGCCTGGGTCGAGCGCTGCAGGGCTCTCGCCCACAGCTCGCCCGACGGCGTGGAGGCTCCCGCCGATGAGCTCATGGAATTGGCGGCGGGTGACCGCCAGCTGATGGAGGAGGCTCGCAAGGTGATCCGTGCCGGCCTCGCCGGCTCACCGGGAGATCCGACCTGGTGCCAGATGCTGGCGTTCTGGCGTCGAGCCTTCGAGAAGGGCAGCTGGTCGTGGGAGCCGAACCCCTGGGACGGGAGCCCCCTGCTCACAACCTGACTGCCGGCTGGCGGCAGTGCTGAAGCCCGCCCGCCCTACCAGCCGTCGCGCGTCCTCGGCATGCCGCTCTCGCCTCCCGGACCCGGAAGGACGGCGAGCACCTGGTGGATCGAGAGCCCGCCGTCGTCGAAGCCGTTGGCCGAGGCCGACATGTAGAGCCACCAGATGCGCGCCCGCGCCGTGCCCACGAGGGCGACGGCCCGCTCCCAGTGCTCCTCGAGGTTCGCCACCCAGGCGTGCAGCGTCGCCGAATAGTGCTCGCGGAGCGACTCGACGTCACGGACCTCGAAACCCGCCCGCTCCATCGCCCGTACGACATCGGCCACGTCGATGAGCTCGCCGTCGGGAAAGACGTAGCGACCGACGAACGACCGCCTGCCCAGCTTCGAGCCTCCGACGCTCGAGATGGCATGGTTGAGGAGCCGGCCGCCCGGTCGCAGCAGCCCGGCGAGCGTGGCGAAGTACTCGGCCATCTTGCGTTCGCCCACGTGCTCGAACATGCCGATCGAGGAGATGGCGTCGAACGTCTCGCCCCGCAGATCCCGGTAGTCCTGCAGGCGGATGTCGACGGCACCGTCCAGCCCGGCATCACGCACGCGCCGCTCGGCCAGCTGCACCTGCGCGGGGCTCAAGGTGACGCCGACGACCTCGGCACGGTGCTGGGAGGCGGCGTGCAGCGCCATCGAGCCCCAGCCGCACCCGACGTCGAGCAGGCGTGCGGGGCGCCCGGGCCGTCCCGCCATCTCGGGCAGGCCGAGCTTGCGGCTGACGAGCTCGTGCTTGGCGGTCTGGGCTTCCTCGAGGCTCAGCTCAGGGCGGGCGAAGCGGCCACAGGAGTACGTCATCGTCGGTCCGAGCACGAGCTGGTAGAACTCGTTGCCGACGTCGTAGTGATGCGTGACGGCCTGCCTGTCCCTGCGGGGCGAGTGCTGGCGGCCCCGCAGGCGGCTCTCCTCCGCCGGTGGTGCCGGGGGTGGTCCGAGTACCCGGAGACGTCCGGCGGCGCGCAGGGCTGCCGCCACGAGGCCGAACCCGCCGCTCAGCTCGCTGTTGGCCGCTTGGTGCAGGAGGCGGAGGATCTCGTAGGCGTCGCCCTCGGCGTCGAGGTCGCCGGCGACGAAGGCGCGGGCGACACCCAGCTCGCCCGGTGCCCACAGGAGGCGCCTGAGGGCGTTCGGCGAGTGGAGGGTCACCCGCCCAGCGCCCGACTTCGGTCCGAGGCTGCTCCCGTCCCAGAAGACGAAACGAACGGGCAGCCCGCGCGGGAACAGCCGCGCCATGAGCGGAGCGACGGCGCCGGCGGCACTTCCGCGAACGCCCACGGTCGATTGGGAGGGGATCGCCTCTTTGCACGGTCGCGGGCCGGCAGCATCGTAGGTGGGCTCGGCCCCGGCGGCGTCGTCCGTCCGCTCGTCCTCGCGGGCACTCGCCGGGCCGCTCGCACTCCTGGCGGGGCCGGTGCTCGTGCGGCTGTTGGTCACCGTCATCGGAACCTCCTCTCGTCCGGCCGCGGGCGGGTCGAGCCAAAGGGAGCTACTCGTCCAAGACTCGTCCAGTTTGGCGAGGGCGCGGCCTGCATGCCAGTGGGCCACTGCGAAGCGGTCCGGCGGGCGCTCACATCGCCAGTCCCAGCCCGAGCCCGGCCGCAGCCCCCGCCAGGCCGGCGACGAGACACATGGCCAGATTCACGCCCACTTCCAGCCACTGCCCGGATGCGGCCAGGCGCACCGTCTCGTAGCTGAACGTCGAGAACGTCGTATAGGCGCCGCAGAAGCCCGTGCCGAGGAGCTGCAGGGCGATGGAGGGCAGGTGGTGGTGCATCGTCAGGCCGGTGAGCAGGCCGAAAAGGAGCGCACCGGAGACGTTGATCACGAAGGTGCCCCAGGGCAGATCGGAGTCGGTGCGGGCGCTCACCGAGCGATCGATCAAGTAGCGAGCGGGTGCACCGAGGGCGCCACCCAGGCCCACGACGAGGGCGCCGCTCAGCGTGATGGACATCTGGCGTTCCCGGTGATCTGTGATCAGAGCCGGACGATTTCCACGTCATCGATGACGACGAGCACGTCCTCGAGCAGCTCGGCGATCTCGTGGAGGAAGGCGTCGACCCGCTCCGACCGATCGATGAGCACGACCGAGGCCGGAGCGTCGTCGGAGAGCACGTGGGTGTGGTGCACCCGCCTCGACTCCCCGAAGCCCTCGCGGCCCTCGAACACCGTCACCCCCGCCATGCCGGCACGGTGTGCCCTCCGCACGAGCTCGACGACGAGGGAGTGGCGATGCGCCCGGTCGTGCATCGACACGAGGACTGTGACCCGCACGGCCGGCTCGGTCGGGTGTGCCGACGGCGGCGCCGACGCCTTCTGGCACGGGGCGTCGTCGGTCACGAGCGCAGCCCTGTCACCCGGCGCTCGGGTCCGAGCGCAAGCCCGGCGGCGAGAGTTCCGAGCACGACGGCGGCCAGAGAGGCGCCGACGCTCGCGAGCACATAGCCGATGCCTTCGAGGCCCCGACCATCCCGGGCGAGGAGGACGGCCTCCACGGCGAATGTGGAGAACGTCGTGTAGGCGCCGAGCCCGCCCGTGCACAGCACGGCCCGGGAGAACCGGTCCCGCGGCAGCCGTTCCGCCATGAAGCGCAGGAGGAAGCCGAGGCACAGGCTGCCGGAGACGTTGATGACAAAGGTGGCCCAGGGAAACCTCCCCGCGGCCGTCGGCCAGAGCGTCGAGAGCAGGTAACGGGTGACGGCACCGACCGTCCCGCCGGCGGCGACCGCCGCCCCGATGGCCAGCTGGGATCGTCCGGGTGTCTTCATCGGCTCCTCCGCTTGTCGTCGTCGCAGCCGCACGCTGCTCATCCGATTCCGGTAGGAGCCATCAGCCTTCCGGCACCTGCGGCGAGCTCCATCGCCTGGGGCGCAGACTATCCGATGGGAGCCGGCGGCCCGATCGGCCCGCCAGCCCGCAGGCACCCGCCGCCCCGAGAGCGAGCCGGTAGCGTAGGGCGCGGAGGGCCGACCGATGGACGCCGACACAGCCGGGACGAGGCTCACGATCTTCCTCACGGAGGACGACCGGGTCGCGCACCATCCGGTCTACGAGGTCCTCCTGCAGCGGGCCCGCGAAGAGGGCATGGCCGGGGCCACGGCCTGGAGGGCGGTGGAGGGTTACGGCCGGTCCGGGCGCATCCGCACGTCCCGATTCCCCGACACGGTCGCCGGGCTGCCGGTTACCGTCGAGCTCATCGACGAGGCAGAGCGGATCGAGGCGTTTCTCGAGGTGGCCAGACAGCTGGCGCCGGGGGCCTTCGCCGTTCGCGAGCCCGTCCGCGTGGCGCGGCGCCCGAGAGCAGCCCTTTCGTGACGGCCCGCGCCGACGAGACGGCGAGCGGGAGCGACGCCGAGCCACCGTACGGGATCTCGGCGGCGCAGCGGCCGCCCGGGTACCCGGCCGACCTCGAGGCCGACGTGCTCCTCACCGACGGCCGGCCGGCCACGATCCGGCCCGTCGTCCCCAGCGACAGCGAGCTCATCCGGTCGCTCCACGCCAGCCTGTCCGACGAGACGATCTATTTCCGGTTCTTCTCGTTCCACCGCACGCTCTCGGAGTCGGAGCTCGAGCACTTCGCCGGGGTCGACTACCTCGACCGCCTGGCTCTGGTTGCCTTCGTCGACGGCGAGCTCGTCGGCGTCGCCCGTTATGACCGCCCGCCCGGGCGGGACGAAGCCGAAGTCGCCTTCACCGTCCGCGACGACCAGCAGCACCGCGGTCTCGGGACGATCCTGCTCGAGCACCTCGCCTCGGCCGCTCGCACCCGGGGCATCCGCCGCTTCGTGGCCGACACCCTGTCGGAGAACACCAAGATGCTCGGGGTGTTCCGGGGGGCGGGTTTCGCGGAGCGCGCCACCTTCGAGGCGGGCGTCGTTCGCGTCACGATGGAGCTCGACCCGGTGCCCGAGTACCTCGCCAAGGTGGAGGAGCGAGACCGCGTGGCGGCCGTGCACTCGATCGAGCGCCTCATGCGCCCCGCCTCGATCGCCGTCATCGGGGCGAGCCGCCGGCCGAAGACGATCGGTCACGAGCTCCTCGTCAACCTGATCTCCGGCGGCTTCACCGGTCGTCTCTACCCGGTGAACCCCGCCGGCGGCGAGATCGCCGGCCTGCGGGCGTACGCGTCGGCGTCCGAGATTCCCGAGCAGGTCGATCTCGCCGTCGTCGCCGTCCCAGCCGCTCAGGTGCTCGGCGTCGTCTCCGACTGCGGGCGGAGCGGCGTGGGTGGGCTCGTGGTGATCTCGGCGGGCTTCGCAGAGACGGGCGCGGCCGGGCGGGCGGCCGAGCACCGCCTCGTGGAAATGGCCCGCTGGTTCGGCATGCGCGTCGTCGGGCCGAACTGCATGGGCATCGTCAACACGGCGCCCGAGGTGTCGATGAACGCCACGTTCTCACCCGTCGCCCCCGTGCGGGGCAGCCTCGGCTTCTCGTCCCAGTCGGGCGGGCTCGGCATCGCCATCCTGGCCGAGGCGACGCACCGGGATCTCGGCGTCTCGAGCTTCGTCTCGGTCGGCAACAAGGTCGACGTGAGCGGGAACGACCTGCTTCGCTACTGGGAGGAGGATGCGGCCACCACCGTCATCCTCATGTACCTGGAGTCCTTCGGGAACCCCCGGCACTTCGCCCGCATCTCCCGGCGCATCTCCCGCAAGAAACCCATCATCGCCGTGAAGTCTGGCCGCTCCACCGCCGGGTCACGGGGAGCCTCCTCCCACACGGCCGCCATGGCCACGCCGGACGCCGCCGTCGACGCCCTCTTCCGCCAAGCGGGCGTCATCCGCGTCGAGACGCTCGAGGAGCTCTTCGACGTCGCCGACGCCCTCAGCCACCAACCGCTGCCGAAGGGCCCACGCGTGGGCATCATCTGCAACGCCGGCGGTCCCGGAGTGCTGGCGGCGGATGCTTGTGAGGGGTACGGCCTGTCCGTGCCGGAGCTCTCGGCGGCGACCCGGCAGCAGCTGCGCGCCATCCTCTCGCCC
>DASPSK010000221.1:0-12011 GCA_035623975.1 Acidimicrobiales bacterium
ACTTACGGTCGTAGCCTTGATTGAGGAACAGTTGGGCGTCACCATCCGGGAGGAGGACGTCACGCAGACTACAACCGTGGCGGACTTGCGAAAGTTAGTGGCTGCGGGCAGCCCGACCGAGGCTCCTACTGCTCGGCCGTCGTGGCCTTTTCGGCCCTCCGTGCGATTCCTCGGTAATGCTGCCCGCGACGTAGTCATACATGGTCTTGTGCGGATTTGGGTCCGAATGACAGTGGAGGGTCGGGAGAATGTTGACGGGCTGAGGACTCCGGCCTTGTATATATTTAACCACAGCGACGACTTCGATGGACCGGTTATCTACCAAGCGTTGCCGCGTCGCGTTCGAAAGCGCTTGGCAGTCGCGGCGGCGGACGACGTCATGCGTGGCCACAAGGTGTTGGCCTTCATCATACGCTTTTGCTTTGCTGGTTTTAACCTTGCCCGTACCGAACCGTATATGCCAAGTTTGGAGTACGTCGGCACATTGGTCGACGAGGGTTGGAGCGTCGTTCTGTCCCCGGAGGGTCGCCTGAGCACGACCGGCGTGTTGCAGCCGTTCAAATCGGGCATCGGCATGCTGGCAGTCAACCTCGATGTCCCGGTTGTGCCGATCAAGACGATCGGTCTCTTCGGAACCGTGCCGGTGCATTCGAAGTGGCCGAAGCGCCATAGCGTGGTCAGGGTTCGCATCGGTCAACCCATGACCTTCGACAGTCATAGAGACTATCATGAGGTAGCTCTGCAGTTGCATGGGGTGTTGGAGGCTCTCTAAACGATGACACCGACTGCCGCTGGGAGTGGCTGGCACCTTGCGCAAGTCAACGTCGGACGTCTCCGGGAGCCCCTGGATCACCCTCAGATGGCGGCGTTCGTAGAAGCACTCGATCCGGTGAACGCCGCCGCGGATCAGGCTCCGGGCTTCGTCTGGCGGCTGCAGACCGATGAGGGCAACGCCACTGCTGTTGCGGCCTTCACCTGGGACGCCGAAGAGAGCGCTGGTGTGATCATCAACCTCTCGGTGTGGACCGACGTCGAACGCCTCATCGCCTTCGTCCATGGCGACCTCCACCGGGCCATCCTCAGACGACGGCGGGAGTTCTTTTACAGAATGACCGAGCCCTACCTGGCCTGCTGGTGGGTTCCCGAAGGGCACCTGCCAAGCACAGACGAGGCAGAGGAGCGAGTCCGCCACCTGCGAGCTAACGGGCCGACACCCTTCGCTTTCACCTTGCGCCATCATTTCCCCCCGCCCGATCACGAGGTGGCCGCGGAGGTGCTCCGCAACGACGACGACCGGTCCTGTCCGGCTTGACCCATGCGGCCCCTTGGCCTCGCAACGTTCGGTACGGTCGGGAACGCCTTCCAGAGACCTCTGTCGCTGGAGTCCGTTTCCTGCGACGGGGCTGTCGGCCCCCTCAATTGAGACTTCAGGCCCTGTACATCGGGGCATGTTTTTCCTAAGAATGGGTGTTGGGACGCCCCGTCGGGGATTGCGTGAGCTGGGGACCGGCGGCGGAGTCACCCACGAGCAGGGAGGAGCAACGAAATGTTCGACAAGCTTGTCGTCGCCGTTGACAGCTCGCCACCTTCCGACCGAGCCGTGGCGTGGGCCGGGGATCTTGCCCGCGTCTCGGGCGGCAGCGTGCACCTCGTCCACGTCGTCGAGCACGTCGCGGTCCCGGGAGGACGCTTCGCCGGGGGTTTCGAGGTCGAAGAACCCGAAGACGCCGGCCAGCTTCTTAAGAAAGAGGTCACCATCCTCAAGGACGCCGGAGTCCCTGTGACAGCGAACGTCATCCGGGTTCGCGCTGGCCACACCGCCCAGGAGATAGTCGACGCTGCCAAGGCCGATGCCGCCGACGTGATCATCATGGGCTGTCGCGGCCGATCAGAGATCAGCGCGCTCATGCTCGGCAGCACAGCCTTCAAGGTGCTTCACCTGACCGACCGACCGGTGCTCATCGTCCCCTGAGAAGCGTGCGCCTGCTTCGTGGTCGTCCCGAGCCTCGCTGACGTACGCGAGCCGCGCCCGGCACGTCAGTCCGGCCCGCCCCGTTCAAAAGGTGCCCGAGGCTGCCGGACGGGACCGACGCCCCGGGCGAGCCTGCGTTCTGGCGACGCCGAGCTTCGTCTGCGCTGACGACACCGGACGAATGGGCGTTGTGGAATGATCCCGACCATGACCACGAATGAGGAGTTTGAACGGGCGAAGGCGGAAGTCATCGCGAAAATTCAAGCAGTGATCCGGGAGGTCTCGTTGCTCAACATCTCGGCTGCTGATCGGTCAATGATCGACATCGACCTTCACAGTGCGATCGGTCGGCTCCACCTGTCGCCCTCCGTCCCCCGTTGAGGTTCGCTGCTGTGGCTGATCAAACGCTCTAGAAGCCCTGAATGGGGGGCGAAGCCTGCAAGCACGTCTGCTCAGGAGGCGTGCGCGCCACCTGGCTACCGCCACAGCAGCGGGAACGCCGCCTGCTGACCGGACAGTCCCTTCAAGGAGAGGGAACGGGCTCTGTCGAGGGGGAAGGCGCCATCGAGGCTCTCCTGGACGGCCTGCGATATCAGGATCTCCCCACCGGCCGCCGCGCTCGCCAGCCGTGCCGCCATGACAACGGTCCGCCCGAAGAAGTCCCCACCGTCGGCCTTTGCGTTACCGCAGTGCAGCCCTATGCGCACGGGCACCTGGACGCCGGCCCAGCCAGCGCTCACGGCGCGTTCGATGGCGGCGGCGGAGGCCGCCGCGGAGCCGGTGGCCGGGAAGGCCAACATGAAACCATCCCCTTGACCTTTGACGACGGTGCCGCCGAAGATGGCCGTCTGTTGCTTGACCATGCGGTCGTGCCATTCGAGTAGTTCCAGCCAAGCCTCCTCGCCGAGGGACTCCATGAGAGCGCTCGACCCCTCGATATCGGTGAACATGATCGTGACCGAGCCGTCGGCGGCGAGCGCGGTGACCGGGGCGGGCTCGTCTTGCACCATGAGGAGGATGTTGTCGACGTTCGTCGTCATCTCCATCCCGAGGGACTGCTCGTTCGACACCCCGATAGACGCGTGCCACTGGACGATGCGCCAATAGGCCCCTTCCTCGTGCACGACGAGGGTCAGCCTTCCCAAAATGGGGGGACTTCCCTCGATTTCAGCCCGGTGTCGGCTAGCGATCCATCCAACCGTCCCCTCCTTCCAGGCGACGATCTCCTCGATCTCGTATCGGATCGCCCTGCCCGTCGACTGAAGTTCCTGGAGTTGGACTCGGAACAGTGTCGATGAGGCTTCGGAACCCTCCCACCACTCGTCCGGGTCAGTGCCGATCATCAACGCCCCCGGTTGTCGAGAGAAGGCGTCGAGCACAGCGATGGGATCGAAGGCTTCCCAGGTCTTGGCCATCCGTTCCATCAAGGGAACGAGCTCGGGGGCTGACTCCATATCCGACGATACGTCCTGAGGCCGGGAGCCGCTGTCGCCCCAGTCGGGGGCGGGGAGCTGGCCGAGGAGGAGCCCGAACCTAGGGGATCCCCGATTCGACTCGAAGCACCAGGAGCTACGGTTCTGAGATCGAGCCTCCTTCTCATCGGAGGCTTCGCACAAAGGGGGGCTCATGAGCAGCGGCAGGATCACTCGAAGGTGGCGACCCCGCCGTTCGACCTTTGCACCGCTCCGGCCGTGCTCGTCGAACGCGGGCGGCGGGAAGAGAACGATAAGCCTGCTGGTTGGGCTGGGGATCACCAGTGCTCTGCTGGCAGCGTGCTCCAGTAGCGCCAGCTCGACGACGACCACCTCGACGGCGGCGCCGACCACGTCGACGGCGGCCACAACGTCGACGTCGACGACAACCTCGACGTCGACGACGACCACTACGACGGCGGCGACGACCACTTCGACGGCGGCGACGACGACCTCGACGTCGTTGGCGTCAACAGCCGGTTGGGTGACCTACACGGGGGCGGACGGCCTCAGCTTTCAGCACCCGGCGTCGTGGACGGTGACGCATGGGAGCTCCGGTCCGCTGTATGTCTACATTGATCCTTCGAGTGGGGTTCCCTTCCGGCGGAACGTCAACCTCCAGCTCGAGTCGAGCAGCACGCCTCTCACCGAGGCCAGCTACCTGCAGACGAACCTCTCCGAGATCAGCCAGGACAAGGGCACGATCAGTCAGCAGGGCGCCGTGACCTTCGACGGGACAGCCGGTTACCGCATCATCTGGGCGGCGACCGCCACCATCAGCGGGTCGTCGTACAACCTGGAGTTTCTCTCGGAGTGGACGATCCGCAACGGAGAGGCCTGGCTGTTCACCTACACCGCTGACGCCGCTCGCTTCGAGTCGGCCCTGGCGATGGTGGAAAGCCTCTTGGCCAGCTTGAAACTTCCTACCTGAGCTCGGCGGCGCCGAGGGAATTTGTAGCAAGATGGGCCACTCTGGCGGGCTGGCTGAGGTGCAGGTGATGGCCGCTTGCCTGATCCCTCGAGGTGCGAGATGACGACGATCCACACGAGCCCGCTGCCCGACATCGACATCCCCGCGGTGCCGCTCACCGAGTACGTCCTGCGGCGGGTGGTCGACCTGCCCGACAAGCCGGCGCTGATCGACGGCCCCTCCGGGCGCACCCTCACCTACGCCCAGCTCGACGAGGCGGTTCGGTCCCTGGCCGGCGGTCTCGTGGCCAAAGGGTTCGGCCCGGGCGACGTGCTCGCCTTGATGGCCCCGAACGTGCCCGAGTACGCCGTGGTGTTCCATGCCGTCGCCCTCGCCGGCGGGGCCATCACGACCGTCAACCCGACCTACACCGACCAGGAGATCCGCCACCAGCTCGAGGACGCCGGCGCCAGCATCCTCGTCACCGTGGCGCCATTCCTCGAAACCGCCCGAGCCGGCGCCGAGGGCACCAACGTGGCCGAGACCTACCTGCTCGGGGAAGGCGACGGCGCCCCGGCGCTGGACACGATCTTCGGTGAGCCGCTTGGCGAGCAAGTGCCCGTCGGCCTCGACGACGTCGTGGCCTTGCCGTACTCGTCCGGCACCACCGGCCTGTGCAAGGGCGTGATGCTCACCCATCGCAACCTCGTCTCCAACATCGCCCAGGTCATGTACCCGCTCGAGGTCACCGAGGACGAGCGGATCGTGGCCGTCCTCCCCTTCTTCCACATCTACGGCATGCAGGTGCTCATGAACACCGGCCTGGCGGCGGGGGCCACCGTGGTCACGATGCCCCGATTCGACCTCCAGCAGTTCCTCCAGCTGCACCAGGACCATCGCATCACCCGGACCTTTGTGGCACCGCCGATCGTCGTGGCCCTGGCCAAACACCCCCTCGTCGACCAGTACGACCTGTCCGCCCTCCGTAGCGTCCTCTCGGGGGCGGCGCCGCTGTCGGCGGAGCTGGCCATCGAGGCCGGGGCGAGGCTGGGCTGCGAGGTGGTGCAGGGCTACGGCATGACGGAGCTGTCGCCGGTCACCCACCTCACCGTCCCCGGCGACTTCAAGCCCGGCTCGGTGGGCGTGACGGTGCCCCGCACCGAGCTGCAGATCGTGGCCGACGGCCAGTCGCTTGGCCTCAACACCGACGGCGAGATCTGGGTGCGCGGCCCCCAGGTGATGAAGGGATACCTCAACAACCCCGCGGCCACGGCCGTGACGATCGACGCCGAAGGCTGGCTCCACACCGGCGACATCGGCCACATCGATGCCGACGGCCACGTGTTCGTGGTCGACCGCCTGAAGGAGCTCATCAAGTACAAGGGTTTCCAGGTGCCGCCCGCCGAGCTCGAGGCCGTGCTGCTCACCCACCCGGCCGTCGGCGATGCTGCCGTCATCGGGCAACCTGACGAAGAGGCGGGCGAGGTCCCCATCGGTTTCGTCGTGCTCAAGGCCGGCGCCGAGACCAGCGAGGAGGCCGTCGCCGCCTTCGTCGCCGACCAGGTCGCCCACTACAAACAGCTGCGTCGGGTCACCTTCGTCGAGGCTATCCCCAAGTCGGCGTCCGGCAAGATCCTGCGCCGCGTCCTGCGCGACGCCTATCTCGACGCCTGAGCGCCCCGGGACCGCACCGGAGGCTGGCGTCTCAACGAGCGAACGACACCTTCGAGCCCGCGCGGCTGAACTCCAGCGCCTCGTCCTCCACGGCGCCGTGGCGGAGGAGGAGAACGTCTCGCGGGTAGTTCTGGTAGAGGCGCCAGGGTGCCTTGGCGCCCTGGCGGGGGAGGCGGTCGATCGAGCGCAGCACGTACCCGGAGGTGAGTCCGATGAACGGCTCCGTCGGCGAGCCGGCCTCGGGTGGCCGCGGTCGGCACTCGCGGTAGCCGTGGTCGTCCATGTAACGCAGGAGCCGGCAGACGTACTCGGCGGCCAGGTCGGCCTTGAGCGTCCAGGACGCATTCGTGTACCCCATCGTGGCCGCCAGGTTGGGCAGGCCGCTGAACATCGTGCCCTTGTAGCCGATGGTCTCGGAGAGGTCGATCTGGCCCCCGTCCACGCTGAGGTTGATGCCGCCCATCAGCAGCATGTTGAGGCCGGTCGCCGTCACGATCACGTCCGCCTCGAGCTCGGCGCCTGATTCGAGCTGCAGCCCCCGTTCGGTGAAGGTCTCGATGGTGTCGGTCACGACGGAAACCTGCCCGCGCGAGATCGCCTTGAACAGGTCGCCGTCGGGCACAAGGCAGAGCCTTTGGTCCCAGGGCTGGTACGGAGGGCTGAAGTGGGTGGCGACGTCGTAGCCCGCTGGGAGCTGCTTGACGACACCTTGGCGGATGAGCCGCTTCATGACCTGCGGGGCGCGCCGGCTGAGCTGGAACACCAAGGAGCCCAGCAGCACGTTCTTCCAGCGCACGACGGGGTAGGCGACCCGAGCGGGCAGCTTGTGGCGGAGGTAGTCGGCGATCACGTCGCTCTCGGGTACCGAGAGGATGTAGGTGGGAGAGCGCTGCAGCATCGTCACATGGGCAGCGGTCGAGGCCATCGCCGGCACGAGCGTCACGGCGGTGGCGCCGCTCCCGATCACCACGACCCGCTTGCCGGCGTAGTCGAGGTCGTCGGGCCAGTGCTGCGGGTGGACGATCTGGCCGCTGAAGCGGTCCGTCCCTTTGAACTCGGGCGTGTACCCCTCGTCGTAGCGGTAGTAGCCCGTGTTGAGGTAGAGGAAGCCACAGGTGAGGCGCTCTGGCTCGTTCGTGTCGCCCCGGTGCATCTCGACCGTCCAGCGCGCTTCGGCGGACGACCAGGCGGCGCTCACGACGCGTCGCTCGTAGCGGATCAGCTGCTCGATGCCGTGCTCGCGAGCGGTCTCGCGGATGTAGCGCAGGATCGACGGGCCGTCGGCGATCGCCTTTTGCCCTTGCCACGGTCGAAAGGCGTATCCCAGCGTGAACATGTCGGAGTCCGAACGAACACCGGGGTAGCGGAACAGGTCCCACGTCCCGCCGCTCGCGCTCCGCGCCTCGACGAGGGCGAAGCTCTTGTCAGGGCACTCCGAGCGCAGGTGGCAGGCGGCACCTATGCCGGACAGGCCGGCGCCGACGATGAGCACATCGACGTGTTCGAGTTCTTGGGCGTCCATCTGCCATCCCCCTCGCCTCGTAGCCTATCGACACTATGTCGACCAAGTCAACACCATGTCGAGAGGGTGCACTAGAGTACCGGGGTCATGGCTGTGTCCTCGGCTGCCGGCGTCGGTCGGGCATCTCGTGGTCGGCGCGCGCCGAGGATCAGTGGCGACGACCGGGAGCGGGCCATCCTCGCGCGGGCCGAACAGCTGCTCGAGGACCGGCCGCTGCAGGAGATCTCCGTCGACGACCTCGCCCGCGGGGCCGGTATCTCCCGGTCGGCCTTCTACTTCTACTTCCCCTCCAAGGAGGCGGTCCTTCTCAGCCTGCTCGACGGGGTGGTCGAAGAGGCCCGAGGCACCCCGCTCGTCGTGCCGGCGGGCGACCCCCGGACCGCGCTGAAGAAGAGGCTGGAGGCGATCCACGGGACGTTTCGCGCACATCGGGCCGTCACGCTGGCCGCCGCCCGTGCCCGGGGGACGAACGCCGAGGTCCGCCAGCTGTGGGCCCGCGTGATGGAGGCCTTCGTACAGGACACGACAGAAGTGATCGAAGCCGAGCGGGACCGGGGGGCGGCCCCCGGCGGGATCCCGGCGAGGGACCTGGCGGTCGCCCTCAACCGGATGAACGAGCGGGTGCTGGAGGCGTCCTTTGACGGCGACACGCCGGCCCTCGACGACGCTGCGGTCATCGACACCCTTGTCGAGGTGTGGCTCCGGGCGATCTACGCGGCCGTCACCCCCCCGAGGGGTTGAGGACGGCAGCTCCCCCAGAACGGGCCGGCGGGTGACTCCGCCGGCTCAGGCGCTCATGGCACTGACACTGCCGGGGCGCCACACCTCGTCGAGGAAGCCGGCGATCTCGGCCGTGAGGCGGGCCGGCCGAAGGCGGAGCTCAAGGATGGAGCTGGCGCGCACGAGCCGTGCGTTCTGAAGCTGCCGGACGATGGCCTCGGCGTCGCTGAAGGGATGGATGAGATCGGCGCCATGTCCGATGACAATGGTCGGTGCCGCGATCGCCTCTCGTTGCCCGAGCGTCGGTGTCGTGGGGCCGAGGAGCACGCCGTGGAGCACGGCGGCCATCTGATCGGGCGGCAACGACGCCGCGTTGAGGATGCTGTCGAGGGGCGGGAATGTGCCCCGGGGGACACGACGCACGAGGGCGGTGAGGAACCGAAACGGCAATCGGGCGTAGTAGAGGCCGAGCAGGAACGGAACGAAGGTCAAGGCGACGGACGGCACCGCCTGCTCCATCACGGGCATCTCGAGGATGAGCCCGCGAACGCGTGCCGGGTCTTGCGTGGCCGCCAGCAAGCTGACGTTGGCACCGAGCGAGATCCCCCCGAGGACGGCGTCGTCGGCGCCCAGGTGGTCGAGGAGGGCGATGACCTCCTCGGCGTAGAGGTCGATGCGGTGCTCGTAGGCCTGCGCCGGCTTGTCGGAGAGGCCGTGACCGAGGAGGTCCAACAGCACGACCCGGTTGCCCCGCGCCGCCAAGGCTTGGGCCATGGGGCGGTTGAGGTTGGCGTCCAGCAAGAGGGCGTTCAGATAGACGAGCAGGTGCTCGCCCTCCCCGTGCACCTCGTACACGAGGCGTCGGCCTTCGTGGATGAATGATCGCCGCGAGTACGGGTCAGGCGATTTCACGTCTCCACCTCCCGTCCGTGAACAAGGACTGCCGCCCCGACGACCATCCCGGCCCCGGCGGAGACGAGGAGCGCCCGGCGGGCGTCCCGCAGGCGCCCCTGCTCGGCGGCGGAGGCGAGGGCCACGAGGAGGGCCGCCGTGTGCACGTGCTCAGCCCCTTCGACAACGAGCACCCGCTCCAAGCCGATCCCGACATGAGCGGAGAGGCCTTCGAGGAAGGCTGGCGTCAGCGGGCTGGCGATGACGAGATCGACGTCGGCCGGTCTCATGTCACGATCGGCCAGCAGTGAGGTGGCGGTCTTGGCGGCCCAGGCCGCCGCCCGGCTGTCGAAATCGGCGTCCTTCTCGATCCGAAGGACGTTGCGGCCGTGCTCGAAGCTGACGCGCGAGCGGAACGGGTAGCCCTCTTCGGGGGCGGTCTCCCACCGGAAGCCGGCAAGCCCGATCGCCCCCTCCTGCCAGCTGCAGACGACGGCGGCGCCCGTCGGCGAGAACGGGAAGCCAGTCGCCAGGCCGTGGCGGGGATCGGCGTCGCTTGCGACCACCAAGGCGTGCTCGATGACCCCCGACTGCAGAAACCCGTCCGCAACCTGCAACGCCGTCAGCACCCCACATCCGCCGTTGGCGATGTCGAAGGAGAAGCTGCCATGGCCCCCAGCATGGGGATCCTCCGGGTTGATGCCGACGTCCTCCTGGATCAACGCCGCCAGCGCCGGCTCACCCAGGTTCCGCTCGTGATAGAGGCCCACGTTCACGAGCAGATCGATGTCACCGGACTTGAGGCCGGCCTGCTCGATGGCCGCCCGGCTCGCCCGGTCCGCCATCTTGCGGGCGCTTCGATGCACGGTGCGCCGCCCCGTGACGACGGCGGGGCGATCAAGCGTCGTCGCCATAGCGACTCACCAGCTCATCGTCGACGGTGAAGAGAATGACCCCGATCTCGAGACCCGAAGCAAGTGCCAAGAGGGCCACGCGGTCGCCTGCGCGCACACGTCCCGCCTCCAACTCCTCCACGAGGGCGACGCAGTGCGTGGTCGAAGCCGTGTTGCCGTACTGGTCCACCGTGACGACCGCATCGTTCCTGGGGACACCGCCGAGCACCCCGCAAATGTCCTTCATGCCCTTGCGAATGGCTCGCGCCGAAGTCTGGTGGGGAATGATCCAGTCGATGTCGCTCATCGCCAGCCCGGCGGCATCCAGCACCTCTTGCAGGAGTAGGGGCGTGTCGGCGATGGCGATCCGTTGTATCGCTCTCGATTTTGTGAACATGCGCGCCCCCGGGTCGTGGCGCGCCGGGTAGGCCAGGCACAGGCGGCTGTGCTCGGACACGGTCGTGAAACCGGCTACAGAGATGCCCGCCACGCCCTCGGGCGCCCGCTCGATGATGGCGGCGGCTCCGGCGTCACCGAGCGTCAAGGACGCCAGCTCGGGGCTCATGATGTTGCGAACGTGCTTGGCGGCGTTCCGGCCGAGCTGGGAGATGTACTCGCCGCTCACCACCATGCCGCAGTCGATCTCGCCTCTGCGGATGTGGTTCGCCAGCACGAAGACCCCGGTCAGCATGCCCGCACAGGCGTTGGAGATGTCGAAGGTCATGGCCCTCGTCGCCCCGACCTGCTGGGCGACGGCGAGGCTCATCGGCGGCTCCAGCCACGTCTCGAGGCCGCCCCGGTACTTCGTGATGCTGCAGCTGACAAGCATCTGGAGGTCGTCGGCACGGTGACGTGAGCGGCGCAGGCAGTCAGCCGCGGCGCCGGCGGCGAGGCTGAGGGAGTCCTCGTCCTCTCCCGCCACCCGACGCTCGTGGATTCCGGTGAGGCGCTCGAGGTCAACGCGGGTGCGATGGCGAGTCGAGGCCATCAGCTCTTGGGTCGCCAACCGCCTCGTGGGGAGGCATCGCCCGACGCTCTCGAACCGGGCGGCGCAGGCGGCTCGGCCAGCGCTCGGAGATTTCTCCATCATCAGCCAGGTCCTCGGCATGACCATCCTTTCAAACCCAGCCTGGTGCTTTGGCAGTTTGAATGCCAGAGCCGAAGGACCCAAATCGTGTGACGGTGACTTTCGCCCCTGGCAGGGCCCTCCCACCAGGCTGAACATGGGGACATGGACGTTCGGATACCGCCCGCCCCGCCGGAGGGGCTGGGTCCCCTCGCCCGCGTCGTTGCGAAGATCGTCGGTGGCGCCACCCACGGGGAGCCGCCACGGGTGTTCACGACGCTGGGGCGCCACCGGGGGCTGTTTCGCACGTGGCTCCCCTTCGCCGGCACCCTGCTCCTGCGGACCTGCCTTCCGCGCGCCGACGTGGAGCTCGTCGTGCTGCGTACGGCCTGCAACTGCTCTGCTCCCTACGAATGGGTGCAGCACGTGCCCCTCGCCCGCAAGGCCGGCCTGCGGGCAGAGGTGATCGCCGCCGTTCCCGCCTGGCAGCAGCACGAGGCGCTCAGCAGCCGCCAGCGCCTGCTGCTGGCCGCCACCGACGAGCTGCACGCACACCGGATCGTGAGCCAGACCACGTGGGATCAGCTCACCTGCGTCCTCGATGAGCTTCAGGTGATCGAGCTGTGCATGCTCGTCGGGCACTACGAGATGGTGGCGATGACTCTCAACAGTCTCGGCGTGCAGAGCGAGCCAAGGGCAGAGGCCGGGCTCGATGCGAGCGCCCGCCAGACGGCCGACGGGCTGACGGCCACGCGCGATGCGTTCGCGGCCGAGCCCGGGGATCACCTGCCCTCAGAGGCGCCAGCAACGCGCCCGTCGCCCTGAGCGAGCGCCTGCAGGGCTGCAGGGTCGCCATCCCATGGGGCCGGCACGGCCACGGTGAGCACGTGG
>DASPSK010000266.1:0-3745 GCA_035623975.1 Acidimicrobiales bacterium
GACGACGTCGCCGTCCTCGAGGAAGGCGCGCTCGGAGCCGTCCGCCAAGCGCACCGGTCGCGTCCCGTTCCAGCTCAGCTCGAGGAACGACCCCCACTCCCCCGCCGTCGGCCCGCTCACGGTGCCGGAGCCGTAGAGATCACCCGTGCGCAGGCTGGCGCCGTTCACCGTCATGTGGGCGAGCTGCTGGGCGGCCGTCCAGTACATGGCGGCGAAGGGCGGCCGGCTCACGACCGTGCCGTTGCACTCGAGCTCGAGGCGGAGGTCGAGGCCCCATGGTTCGGCCTCCGCCAGGTACGGCGGCGGCTCCTGCTCGCGGGGCGGCGGCTCGCAACGCGCCGCCTGCAGGGCCGCCAGCGGCACGACCCAGGGCGAGATCGACGTGGCGAAGGACTTGGCGAGAAAAGGCCCGAGGGGGACGTACTCGAACGCCTGGATGTCGCGGGCCGACCAGTCGTTCAGCAGGCAGAGGCCGAAGACGTGCTCGGCGAAGGAGTCGGCGCGCACGCTCTCGCCGAGCGACGAGCCCACTCCGACGACGAAACCCACCTCGACCTCCACGTCCAACTTCGCCGAAGGGGCAAAGCGCGGGGCGGGATCACCCACGTCGTTCTCCTGCCCCCACGGCCGGCGCACGGGCGTGCCCGAGACGACGACCGTGCCGGCGCGGCCGTGGTATCCGATCGGCAGGTGCTTCCAGTTGGGTGGGAGGGGCTCGGTCCCGGGCCGGAGGATGCGACCCACGTTGGTGGCGTGCTGCTCGCTCGAATAGAAGTCGACGTAGTCGGCCACGGCGAAGGGCAGGTGGAGGCGGACCGATGCCCTCGCGTACAGGTGGGGCTCGACGAGCGAGGCGTTGCCCGGTTCGGACAACAGCTGGGTGAGCCACCGGCGGACGCTCCGCCAGCGGGGCGGACCGGCGGCCATCAATGGGTTGAGCAGCGGGGCCGAGAGGAGCTCGGCGTCCTCCCGTCCCGCACCGAGAGCTCGGGCGGCCCCGCCGGCATCGAGGACGAAGTCGCCGACGGCGACGCCGATGCGGCGCCCGCCGTCCTCGCCCGAGAACACCCCGTAGGGGAGGTTCTCCACGGGGAAGAGCGAGCTCTCGGCGCCGGCGACGGCGCCGCTCACGGCGCGGGCTGGGCCGCATCGCCCGGCTGGGCGGGCGAGAGCGGCCTCACGTTGCGCATCGTAGGTCTCGGCGAGCAGCTCGAGGGCCGCCGAGCCCAGTAGCCTCGCCGGCGATGATCTCGACCGAGGACCTACTCGCCCGCCTCCCCGCGATCGTCGGGAGCAGGGCGGTGCTGCGCGGCGAAGCCGTCACCGAGGAGCTCACCCACGACGAGGGCCTCGTCTCCGTCCCGATCGCCCCGCTCGCCGTCGTCATGCCGGCGACGACGGCGGAGGTGGCCGGCATCGTCGCCCTCGCCCGGGAGGCCCGCGTGCCCCTCACGGCACGCGGGAGCGCCACAGGGCTGTCCGGCGGCTGCGTGCCCACCCCCGGCGGACTCGTCGTCTCCTTTGCCCGCATGAAGGCCATCCTCGAGATCGACGAGTCGAACCACGTCGCCGTCGTGCAGCCGGGCCTCACCCTCGACGAGCTCGAGTCAGCCCTCCGCCCGAAAGGTCTCGTCTACCCCGTCTACCCTGGCGACCACGGCTCCTCCCTCGGGGGCAACGTCAACACGAATGCCGGTGGCATGCGGGCGGTGCGCTACGGGGTAACCCGCCACAACGTCCTCGGGCTCGAGATGGTCCTCGGCACCGGCGAGATCGTCCGCTCGGGTGGCCGCTACGTCAAGTCGTCGACGGGTTACGACCTCACCCAGATCGTCATCGGCTCGGAGGGCACGCTGGCCCTCGTCACCGAGGTGACCCTCAAGCTGCAGCCGCTCTACCGCCATTCCGCCACCGTGCTGGCGCCCTTCTCCACCCTCCCCGACCTGGCCGCGGCCGTGCCCACCATCATCGCGAGCGGGCTCACGCCCAGCGTGCTTGAGTACATCGACACGCTCACGATGTCCTCGATCACCGCCAGCGAGGGTCTCGACCTCGGTATCCCACAGGATCTGCGCGAGGCGGCCAACGCCTATGTCGTCGTCGTCCTCGAGCAGCGCACCCCGGAGCGCGTCAACGAGGACGTCGAGACTCTCGGCATGTTGCTCGCGGACGCCGGGGCGCTGGAGGTCTTCGTCCTCCCCGGACAGGCTGGCGGTGCACTCATCCGGGCGCGTGAACGGGCCTTCTTCGTCGCCAAAGCCTCTGGTGCCAATGAGATCATCGACGTCGTCGTGCCGCGGGACCGCCTCGCCGTCTACCTCGAGGCGGCGAGCAAGCTGGCTGCCGAGCACGGGTGCTTCTGCGTCGGCTGCGGGCATGCCGGTGACGGCAACGTCCACCTGTCGGTGTTCCAGCCGGAGGCGCGGGTACGGGAGGAGTTTCTCCTCGAGCTCTTCCGCACCGCCATGAAGCTGGGCGGCGCCATCTCCGGAGAGCACGGCATCGGCACGGCCAAGCAACAGGCGTTCCTCCTCCTCGAGGACCCGGCCCGCATCGCCCTCATGCGACGGGTGAAGGCGTCCTTCGACCCGCTCGGCATCCTCAACCCGGACAAGGTCTTCGGCTACACCGAGGCAAACGGATCATGAAAGGTGCTCAGGCTCTCCTTGAGACACTGCAGGTGTCGGGCGTCGACACGTGCTTCATGAACCCGGGCACCTCCGAGATGCACTTTGTCGCCAGCCTCGATGCGGTCCCCGCCGTACGTCCAGTACTGGCGCTCTTCGAAGGGGTCGTCACGGGCGCCGCCGACGGCTACGGGCGGATGGCCGACCGCCCGGCGGCGACGCTGCTCCACCTCGGTCCGGGCCTCGCCAACGGCCTCGCCAACCTCCACAACGCCCGCCGGGCGAAGTCGCCCGTGGTCAACATCGTCGGTGACCACGCCACCTATCACAAGGCCTGGGACGCCCCGCTCGAGTCCGACATCGAGAGCCTCGCCCGGCCCATGTCGGGCTGGTATCGCTGGAGCGCCAGCCCGAGCGCCATCGCCAGGGACGCGGCCGAGGCGATCGCCGCCTCCTTCGGGCCGCCGCCGCAGGTGGCCACGCTCGTAGTGCCCGCCGACGTCTCCTGGCTGGAGGCCGAGGACTCGACCGTCCCGAGCACCACCCCCGAGGTCGTCCGCCGTGCCGGCAGGCGCGCCGTGGTCGACGACGACGTCATCGCATCGGTGGCCGCCGTTCTCCGCGGCGGCGAGCCGGCGGGGCTCCTCCTCGGGACCTCGGCCCTTCGCGAGCCGGGCCTCCTGGCTGCGAGCCGCATCAGCGAGCACGTCGGCGCCAAGCTCCTCGCCGAGTCGTTCCCGGGCCGCCTCGAGCGGGGTGCCGGCCTCCCCATCGTGGAACGGCTTGCCTACCTGGCCGAGTTCGCCATGGCGCAGATGGCAGGGCTGCGGCATCTCATCCTTGTGGACGCCCGCTCGCCGGTGTCGGCCTTCGCCTACCCGGGCCGCCCGAGCGACCTCGTCCCCGACGGCTGCGAGGTGCACGAGCTCGCCGGCGAGCACGACGATGCCGTCGGCGCCCTCGCGGCGCTGGCCGATCTCCTCGGTGCTCCCGCGAACGGCTACCGGCTCGCCGTCGCCGCCCGGCCGGAGTTGCCGACGGGTGCGCTCACGCCCGCGAGCGCGGTGGCGGCGATCGGGGCCCTCCTGCCCGAGAACGCCATCGTCTCGGACGAGGCG
>DASPSK010000267.1:0-4285 GCA_035623975.1 Acidimicrobiales bacterium
AACTCGCCCGCCGAGGCGGAGGCGGCCGTACGGGCGTGCCGCTACCCGCCCGCCGGCGCACGCAGCTACGGCCCGCTGCGGGCGAACTACTGGGCGGGCGCCGACTACTTCACTCACGCCAACGCGGAGGTCTGCTGCATCGTCATGGTCGAGACGGCCGAGGCGGTCCGGCTCGTCGAGGACATCGTCTCGGTGCCCGGCGTCGACGCCGTCTACGTCGGCCCGGCCGACCTGAGCGTCAGCCTGGGGCTGAGCCCCGCTCCCGACCACGCGGAGGAGGCTTTCACCTCGGCCCTCGGCCGCATCGTGGACGCCTGCCGGCGTCACGGCGTCGTGCCGGCGATCGCCGGCAACCAGGTGACCGCCCCCAGGCGGATCGAGGAGGGTTTCGCCATGGTGGAGGTCGCCTCGGACGCCCGTCTGCTGGCGGCCGCCGCCGCCCAGGCTCTTGCGGCCCTCCGGCCGGCAACGGAGGCAAGGACGGCCTATCTGTGAACGTGGCCGAAGGGCGGCCGCCGGTGCTCGTCGCCGCCCCGCTGGCCGACCCGTTGCTTGCCCGGCTCTCGCGGAGCTGCGACGTCACCGTCGTCTCGCCCGCCGGCGACCCGGACGGCTTCCCTGGGGCGCTCGCGGGTGCGGAGGGCATCATCCTCACGAGCCGCGTTCGCCTCGACGCCGAAGCGCTCCGCGCCGCCGGGCGTCTTCGCGTCGTCAGCACGATGAGCGTCGGGCTCGACCACATCGATCTTCCGGCGGCGGCCGAGAGGGGCATCGCCATCACCACCACCCCGGTGCTGAGCGACGCCGTCGCAGACCTCGTGCTCGCGCTCATGATCATGCTCGCCCGCCGACTGCCGGAATCGGCCCGCCTGGCAGCTTCCGGCCGCTGGACCGAGGCCCCCCTCGGCCACGACCTCGCCGGCAAGACCCTCCTCATCGTCGGCTTCGGCCGCATCGGTCAAGAGGTCGCCCGCCGGGCGGTCGCCTGCAGGATGCTCGTGCGATTCCTCGATCGCCGATCGGACCTGCCGACGGTCGACGGCGTCGAACGAGAATTCGACCTGCTCACCGCCCTTGCCCGCGCGGACTTCGTCTCCCTGCACGTCGACTTGAACGCCAGCACCCGCCACCTCATCGGCGCCAAGGAGCTCGCCGCCATGAAGCCGACCGCCTACCTCGTCAATGCCGCCCGCGGTGGTGTCGTCGACGAGTCCGCCCTCCGGAGGGCGCTCTCCGAGGGCCGTCTCGCCGGCGCTGGCATCGACGTTCTCGAGCACGAGCCGCCGGAGCCGGGCGAGCCGCTCCTCGCCGACCCCCGGGTGATCGTGCTCCCCCACATCGGCTCGGCCACGTCCGAAACCCGCACCGCCATGGCCGAGCTCGCCGTCGACAACCTTCTCGCCTGTCTGCAGGGCAAGGCCTGCGCCCACGTCGTCTCGAACTCGTCCGCATCGGGACCGCCCGCCGGGTGAGCTGTCTAAGGTCTCCTCATCCGGGTCCGGTGCTCGGACGCCCCTCGATCGTCGAAGGCCCGTGGGTCCGGGGCAGTCGGTAGATTCGGCTGCGGGAGTCTTCGTGACCGAGGTGATGGACGATGCGGTTTGCCGGAAACGGAGACCGGGCGATCGCCTGGGACGGCTTCACCGTGCCGACCCGCTACTGGCACCTGCTCGATGACGGACGCATCCAGTGCGACCTGTGCCCTCGGAGTTGCAAGCTTCGGGAGGGCCAGCGCGGCGTGTGCTTCGTGAGGGGCCGGCTGGACGATCAGGTCGTCCTCACGAGCTACGGACGCTCGAGCGGTTTCTGTGTCGACCCCATAGAGAAGAAGCCGTTCAACCACTTCCTACCGGGCAGCTCGGTGCTTTCGTTCGGCACTGCCGGCTGCAACCTTGCCTGCCGGTTCTGCCAGAACTGGGACATCTCGAAGTCAAAGGAGATCGACACCCTTGCCGACGCCGCCTCGCCGTCCGACATCGTCGGCGCGGCGAGGCGCCTCGGTTGCCGGAGCGTGGCGTTCACCTACAACGACCCGGTGATCTTCCACGAGTACGCGATCGACGTGGCAGATGCCTGTCACGAGGCCGGTCTGCGGGCCGTCGCCGTCAGCGCCGGCTACGTCTCCCCGGAGCCTCGGACGGAGTTCTACGCGCACATGGACGCCGCCAACATCGACCTCAAGGCCTTCAACGATGACTTCTACCGGCACGTCTGTGGGGGTCACCTCGAAGTCGTCAAGGACACCCTGCGTTACCTCCACCACGAGACCGCCGTCTGGTTGGAGGTGACGACACTGCTGATCCCTGGTCTCAACGACTCCGATGCCGAACTGGAGGCCCTGGCCTCCTGGGTCGCCTCCGATCTGGGCCGGGACGTCCCCCTCCACTTCAGCGCCTTCCACCCGGACTACAAGCTCGTCGACCGACCGCCGACGCCGCCAGGCACCTTGAGACGCGCTCGCCACATCGCTCGCGCGGCCGGCCTGTCCCACGTCTACACCGGCAACGTGCACGACAGGGAGGGATCCAGCACATACTGCTCCGGATGCGGTCAGGTCGTGGTCGCGCGCGACTGGTACACGATCAGGCGCTACCGCCTCACCGACGAGGGTCGATGCACAGCTTGCGGCACGCAGCTCGTCGGGGTCTTCGACGGACCCGTCGGCACCTGGGGTTCCCGGCGCCTGCCGGTCCGCTTGGGGGCGACGCCGTCATGAGGGACGTCGTGCGCCCGCCTGCGGGTCAACGACGCCAGAACTCCTCCCGTCAAGACGGAGCAGACCGCGAGACGACGTCCAGCCACGGCCGCCCCGTGCGTGTGCGGCCCCTCGAAGGGCCGACGCACACCCGTCGCTGCCGCCACGCGCAACGTGGCAGGCTTCAGCGGTGGCACTCAACCATTCAGCCGATGAGTCAGACCTGCGGGCGACTGGCGAAGCCCTAAGAGAGGGCCCCTCGCGGGAACCGGAAAGTCCAGACACCGAGCCCGAACCACCCGAAGAGACCCTCGTCCGCTCCTTGGCGGCTCGTCACGCCCCGGAACGGCAGGAGCTCCTGGAAGAAGTCGTCTCCGCGGCAATCAATCACCGCAGTCTCACATGCGTCGTCATCTCCTGCGACATCGGGAATTCCACATTCCTGATGAAAGAGGCGGTGTCGCTCGCACGATTCGCGAGCACCCTTGACAACTACGTCAGCGCCGCGAAGAACGTCATTCGGGAGCACGCCGGGTGGTTCGACAAATTCACGGGAGATGGCTTCCTCGCTTATTGGCCCTACGGGCAGGGCGACTTGATTCCCACAACCGTCAGCGTGATCAAGAACATGTTGGTTGCCATCGACTTCTTCAATGAGAAGTTCATCCCGCTATTCCGCGCAAATTCTCAGAACTTTCCAGATGGCGTGGGTATCTCCATGGGCCTTGACGCCGGTACATGCTTCCCAGCCGTAGTCGCTGGCGACCTCACGATAATCGGTGCTCCCGTGGTAGGCGCAGTACGCATGGGAAGCGTGGCCCGGGCAAGTGAATTCATCGCCAATGTCTATGCGGGCGAGTTTCTGCGCGCTCATCAGGGCTCGCTCTTTCCCGCCGGCATCTCGGTCGGAGAGGAGTACCGCGACACCAAGGAGTACCGTCAGCAAGTCTTCCCCATCACATGGGACCGCGAGGTGCTGGATGCCCATGAGCCAGCGGAAAGTTGATCCGGTCGGCCATGCTGCCGAGAGCGAACAGACCGCTGGCTACAGGCTCTCGCTAGCCTCCTGCGCTGATGCGAGGACCCCGGGGAGGCTGAGCGGTCGTCGACTTGTTTCTCGAAGAACCACGACCGCGCCGTTCCCCTCGGTGCCGGGCGGCCGGGGGCCGACGCACCCGGACACGCTCATCGGATCAGACCACCCCGCGGCCGAGGTGCGGGCGGACACGCCAGCAGGAGTCACGAGCTGAACACGACCGTCTTGGCGCCGTTCAGGAAGACACGGTGATCGAGGTGCCACTCGACGGCTCTCGCAAGTGCCTGACACTCGACGTCCCTACCGATGGCCGCCAGCCGCTCGGGATCGGCGGCGTGGTGTACGTGGGCCACGGCTTGGGAGATGATCGGGCCTTCGTCGAGATCGGACGTGACGTAGTGAGCGGTGGCGCCGATGATCTTTACGCCCCGATCGAAGGCCTGCTGGTACGGCTTTGCACCCTTGAAGCTGGGAAGCAGGCCATGGTGGATGTTGATGGCCCGGCCCTCGAGCTGCTCGACCACGTTCGGAGAGAGCACCTGCATGTAGCGGGC
>DASPSK010000277.1:0-5905 GCA_035623975.1 Acidimicrobiales bacterium
CCCCACGGCGCTGGCGATGCCCGCAGTTCGCCGGCCCTGGCGCAGGAAGTTGGCGTCGAGCCCGTTCGTGAGGTAGCAGAAGGACACGTCGACATCGGGATCGGCAAAGGCGATCTGGCCTCCGGCTCCGCCGTGGCCAAAGGTCCGCGGTGACACGGTGTGGCCGAAACCCCGGATGGCGGCGTCCTGACCCTCACCGGCGATCACGGTCCCGAGCGCCCGGTTGGACGACACGTGGTACCACGGGTCGGGCAGCACGCCGTGGACCTCCCGGGTACCTGCGGCCAGCACGGCAGGGTCCCACATCCCGCCGGGGTTGTGGAGGAGCGCTTGGTAGTACAGGGCGAGGTCGGCCGCCGTCGAGACGCCGCCGCCGCCGGGCACGCCCATGGCGCGCAGCTCCGGGCGGTTGAAGGCGATGAGGGCCGCTTCGGTCACCTCTCCCTGCAAGGCCTCGAGGGTGATGCCTGGGATGCCGAGGACTGCTTCCAGCTCCTCGTCCGTGACCGGCTCCCCCCGCACGACGAGATCGTTGATGTCCGCCTGGTCTTGCAGGGGGACGCCGAGCCGCAGGCGCTTCAGTCCGAGCGGGTCGAGGACGCGCTCGCGCACGAAACGGCGGTACTCGACACCGCTCAGACGCTCGATGAGGTCGGCGATGACCCAGTGGGCCGAGAGGGCGTGGTACTCGTATCGCGTGCCGGGCTGCCAGTTCAGCCGCCACGACTTGAAGCGGGCGAGCCGCTGTTCGCGGGTGACGTCGGTTTCGAGGTTGAGGGGAGCGTGCGGGAAGCCGCCCTCGTGCAACAAGAGCTGGCGCACCGTGACGACGTCCTTGCCGTTCGTGGCGAACTCGGGGATGACGTCGCCGACCCGGTCCTCGAGGGTGATTGAGCCGTCGCCCAGGAGGAGCCAGAACGCCCCCACCACGACTGCCTTCGTGCAGGAGAAGATGACGTAGCGGCTGTCGGGAGCGGCATCGCCGAAGGTCTCGTAGGCGACGAGGCGGTCTTCCGCCGCCACCGCCATCTGGCTCGACGGCAGCAGCCCGCTGTCGACCTCCCGCCGGCAGCGGGCGATCAGGGCCGCCAGTGCCTCGGCGTTGATGCCGACCTCGGCAGGATCCTTCACCAGTTCGAGCTGGGTGTCCGTCTCCGACATGGTTCCCAGCTTCCCATCGATTCTTCCCGGGCGCCGGGATCGGGCTCGGACGCCGACCTTGAGCACCGTAGCGCTCGACGGTGGCGATCCGGGCGGGCCGGGGTTGCCGGCCGGGCCGGGCGAGCCCGGGCCGAGCCGGCCGATCTGGTTGCCCGGCGCGACCAAACCGGGGGGTGTGCGATCGCTGTAGGCACACAGTCCGCCCCGAGCCGGCCGAGCCGGGCCGGGACGGCCGATCTGGTTGCCCGGCGCCACCAAACCGGGGGGTGTGCGATCGCTGTAGGCACACAGTCCGCCCCGGCGGCGCCGAGGCTCGGGCCGGCACCGGCAAAGAGCCCGTCTCAGGAAGAGGGGGGACCTCCGGCACCGTGCTCGTGGCCGTGGCGGAGGTGGAGGTCCCTCTCGATGCCGGTGATGAGCCCGTGAGCCGGAAGCGTGTGGGCGACGTCGAGCAGGAGGTCGTGTTCGACGACGTGGCCGATGTGGCCGAGGAGATCGATGCCCTCGACCTTCTCCTTGATCGAGAGCGTCTTTATCGAGGCGTTGCCCTCTTCGGTGTTCCGCCAGGTGAGGCTGTCGTAGCCGGCCTGGACCGCTCCGAGCACGGCGGCCGGGTCCGAGACGCGACCCTGCAGCCACCAGCTGAGCCAGTAGTGGGCGTTGCGGTACCCGAGGGCAAAGTCGCTCTGCCGGTACCTCTCGTCGAAGAAACCCCCGAAGTGGAAGAGGAATTCGCCCGAGAGTTGCTCGTCGGCGCCGAGATGGACGGCCGGGTCGTTCTCCGGAGAGATGACCTCGACGATGACCTCCCGCTTGCCCTTCAGCCCCGCCGCCTCGAGGAGGAGATCCTCGAGGTCGCCCGCCGGGGACGGCTGGCCGGTTTCGGCCGCGGTGCCGTTCCCGTCAGGCAAGCCGCCGGCTGCGGCGGTCAGCGCGGCCCTCGCGTGGATGGCGGCGCGGATCTCGCGGTGCTCATCGGCGACGTGAGCCGCCGCCTCCCTCACGGCGGCGGGGAACGAGTCGCCGGCCGCGGGCCGCACCCGGCTCTCGAGGGTGGCGGCGACGCTCTTGATCCAGGCGATGTGACGGTTCGTCTTCTCGAGGCGGCGCAGGTCGTCGTACATGTTCTGCTGGGACCGCACGTGGTCGACGTGCAGCAGGGTGCTGAGCCAGGAAGGCACGTGGGCAGGGTCAGGGTCGAACCAGGTGCCCTCCCACGTCGGCTGGCCGGCTGGCTGGATGTCGAGCATGACGATCACGCGGTCGTCATCTCCGTCGTCGATCTGCCCGATGAGGTCGAGGAGGCGACCGAACGGCTGGTTGTCGAGATCGCCACCGTCGGAGTACCAGAACGTGAAGGGCTTGCCGGCCGGGTGGAGGATGCCGTTCGCCTCGTAGGTCGCCACGGCATCGTCGCGGTTCAACAAGCGGGGAGGAAACCCCACCGGAGTGGAGCCCGACGCCATGGCGCCGTCGAGGGCGGCGAGGAAGTCGGGCATCGTCGCCCCTGCCTGGAACTGCGTCGTGAAGAAGTCGACATGCGTGGTCGCCAGCAGCGTTCTCGCCGTCTCAGGATCGGCGTTCTGCGGGTCCCTGGGGTCCCGCAGGTGTGCCATCGCGTACGTGAGGCCGCCGAGCATCGTCAGTGCCATCGAGAGGCGGACGGGCTTGGTCTGCCGGACGGGGCCGTCGGGGACGAGCTCCGGACCGAGGAGGGCGTGCGCAGTGTCGATCAGGTTCTGCATCGTGAGCGGCGCGCTGAGGTCGTCGGATACCAGGCGGTCGAGCTGCGGCAGGACCACCCATGTCTGAGTCATGAGCTCGATTGGATCCGCCCCGCACAGGAGCGCCCGCGAGGCGATGAGGGCCGTCATCGAGCCAGCAGAGGCCGAGGCCATGGCATCGACGACGAGCTCGCCTCCGGAGGCCTGCACCGCTTTGAGCACGGCGGCGAGGGCACCGCCTTCGTAGGCGCCGAGCGACACGGCACCGGGGAGCATCATGCCGATGCGGGTGGCCATCACGCGACGGTACCGCGCCGGGCCGGGAACGAGCCCGGGAAAGGCGACTTAGATTCTCGCTGGGCGCCGAAGCCGAGGAGGCTGTGCATGACAGTCCGCAGGACCATTTCGAGGGCCGGCCGATGAGGGGTGGGAGAGCGGTTCGGATCGCCAATTGCTCGGGTTTCTATGGGGACCGGATGGCGGCGCTCGCTGAGATGGTCGACGGTGGTCCCATCGACGTCGTCACCGGCGACTACCTCGCCGAGGTGACGATGCTCATCCTCGCCCGCGCCCGCTTGCGCCAGCCCGGGGGAGGGTTTGCGACGACGTTCCTGCGCCAGCTCGAGCCCGTTGTCGGCAAGATCGCCGAGGCGGGCATCAAAGTCGTCGTGAACGCCGGCGGGCTCAACCCGGCCGGCCTGGCGGTGGCTACCCGCGAGCTCCTGCAGCGCCTCGACCTGCCTCTTGCAGTCGCGCACGTCGAAGGCGACGACCTGCTCCGCCGGCTGCCGGCGCTGCTGGCCGACGGCCACGACTTCGCCCACCTCGACACGGGCGAGGCGTTTCGGACCTGGGGTCGCCAGCCGCTCACGGCCAACGCCTACCTCGGTGGCTACGGCATCACGGCGGCCCTGGAGGCGGGCGCCGACATCGTCGTGACCGGCCGGGTAGCCGACGCCTCGCTCGTCGCCGGAGCCGCCGCTTGGTGGTGGGGCTGGGACCGGTCCGATCTCGATGCTCTCGCCGGCGCCGTCGTCGCCGGGCATGTGATCGAGTGTGGGGCGCAGGCCACCGGCGGGAACTTCTCCGGCTTCAAGACCGTCGCCGACCTGCGACGGCCGGGCTTCCCGCTCGCCGAGATCGAGCGGGACGGATCCTCGGTCGTGACCAAGCACCCGGGCAGCGGCGGCGCCGTCACCGTCGACACCGTCACCGCCCAGCTTCTCTACGAGATCGGCGAGCCCGCCTACCTCAACCCCGACGTCGTCGCTCACATGGACTCGGTCGTGCTGTCGAGCGAAGGGCGCGACCGCGTGCGCATCGCCGGCGTCCAGGGCACGCCGGCGCCGGCGACGACGAAACTCGCCATCACGGCGCTCGGGGGCTGGCGGAACTCGTCGACCGTCGTGCTCACCGGCCTCGACATCGACGCCAAGGCATCGTTGTTCGAGTCCGCCGTCCGGGCGGCGCTCGATGGCCGCGCCGGCATCGAGGATCTCCGCTTCACGCGCATCGGCGAGGCCGCCGCCGATCCCGGCGATCAGATGACCGGTTCGTGCCTGCTCGAGGTGAGCGTCGACGGAGAGGAGGCCGCCTGCGGCCGGCCCTTCTCGGCGTTGCTCGTCGAGCTGGCCCTCGCCAACTACCCGGGCATCTACTACACGGGCACGCCCTCGAACGGTTCGCCCTACGGTGCCTACTGGCCGGCGCTCGTGCGCCAGGACGCCCTCGAGCACACCGTCGTCCACGCGGACGGCCGACGTGAGGTCGTGCCGCCGGGGCCCATGGCACCGCGAACTCCGCGGGCTGAGCGGGAGCTGGTGGTCCCGGGGAGGCCAGGGCGGGCGGGAGCCGTGCCGGAGACGCCGCCATCCCCGGCGACGCCGCCGCCCGACGGGCCCACTGTCGAGGGCCCGCTCGGCCTGCTCGTGCAGGCGCGCTCGGGTGACAAGGGCGGGAACGCCAACGTGGGTGTGTGGGTGTCGGATCCGCGGGCATGGCCGTGGCTCGCCTGCACGCTCACGACCGAGCGCCTGCGAAGGCTCCTCCCGGAGGTTGGCGATCTCGCAGTGGACCGCTACGAGTTGGCGAACCTCCGTGCCGTCAACTTCGTCGTCCACGGCCTCCTCGACGGCGGTGCCACCGAGGCGCGCCGCTACGACAAGCAGGCGAAGGCGCTCGGGGAGTGGCTGCGCGCCCGCCACGTCGCCCTGCCCATCTCCTTGCTGCCGTCGTAGGTCGGTGCCGGCCGGCGAGACTCGCGGCCGGCGAGACTCGGGGCCGCGACGGCTCGGCGCTAGCCGCCCTCGAGCGCGAGGGCCGCTTGCAGCACCGGCAGAAGGACCGGGCCGGCGACGGTCGCGCCCGTCGGGCTGTAGCCGTATACGTTGCACTCGGCCTGGCTGACCGGGACCATGGCCGCCACCGCCACCGTGGGCGTCTGACCCGGCCCTGCCGGGCCGAGGGCGATGAGCCAGTTCTCCGTGCCACAGGTGTTCTCGCCCGGCTCGGCTGTGCCCGTCTTGGCGGCGATCGTCGGGCCACCATTGGCGTACCAGCTGGCGAAGAGGCCGCTTGCCGTCCCGAACTGCGTGACCCCTGTCATGAGCTGGCGGACCTGCTGGGCGGTGGCGGCCGAGGTCGCCCGCCGCCACACGTGCGGGTGGTAGGTGAACTCCGTCTCGCCGTACTGGTTGACGGCACGGGCCACGACGTGAGGCGCCATGATCGTGCCGTTGTCGGCGATGGCGGCGGCGACGAGCGCCATCCCGAGGACCGTGGCGCCGTCGTCGAACTGCCCGATGGCTGAGTAGCCGATGTAGGGGTTTGCACCGTCGACCGTCGAGGATGGCGGCAGCAGCGACGCGACGGCGTCAGGCAGATCGATCGGCGGGATGTCTCCTGGGCCCTGGCACTCATCTGTCTCTGAAAGGCCGAGGCAGAAACCGAAGGCGTGCGCCTCCTCCGAGAGCGCCGTGTAGCCGAGCTCGTCCCCGATCTCGGCATAGGCGGTGTCACAC
>DASPSK010000286.1:0-3194 GCA_035623975.1 Acidimicrobiales bacterium
TACTCGACGGCGGCGGACAGCCACGGCCCGAGCCGGTCGCTGCCGTAGAAGTACCAGTAGCCGAGGCCCCGCATCACCTCGGAGGCCGTGGCCGGGCCGGCGATGGCCGGCACGGTCTCGGTGTACTTCAGCACGTTGATGCCGTAGGTCCCTTCGACGCCGAGCCCGGCGATCCACCAGAGCGACACCCCCAGCGAGAGGACGGCGATCTTGATCGTGCTGGCGACGACGGCCCGCAGCGTCGAGTCGCGGGTGACCAAGAGCGTGTAGAGCACCCACAGGAGGGGGCCGATGCCCACGTAGATGAGCGAGGTGGCGTTGGTCCCGCCGGCGAGCGCCACCACGAGGGCGAAGAGCGCCGGGTACCGCCAGCCGCCCTGCCGGAGGGCGAGAACCGTGAACCCGAGCATCCATCCGAGGGCGGCCCAGGGCATGAGGATGGCCGAGATCCGTTCGATGTACTGCATCGAGTACGGGCTCAGCTCGTACACGACGCCGGCCACGAGCGGGCCGGCGGCGACGAGACCCACCGTCTTCATGGCGTAGCGGACGCCTGCGCCCGCGGCGAAGAGCAGGCTTCCCATCCAGAGGCGCTGCGCCACCCAGACGGGCGCGCCGAGCTCGGCGAAGAGCCAGTAGAAGGGGCCCTGGGGGAGCAGGTAGCCGATGTTCTGGTGCGTGACCGTGCCGGCCGCCGTCGTCGGGTCCCACATGGAGACGGCGTGGGCAAGGAGCGTCCCCGGGTCGAGGTAGAGGTACTGCTTCGTGTCGGCGGCGACGGCTCCGGGTTTCGTGAGCAAGAGCGGGACGTAGGCCAGCGCGGCGAGCCCTGCGAGTTCGACGGCTCCGAGAAGGAGCTTCCGGTACCTGTTCTCGGGGCGCACGGCGGGGATAGTGTAGGCGGGTGGGTCGGCGTGTCTCGGTTGCCGATCGGCTCGTCGCCGCAGGGATCTGCCGGCGGTTCCCCGCTGATCCGCCGATGCTGTGCCGATGATCGCCGTCGGGCTCACCGGCGGGATCGGATCAGGCAAGTCGACGGTTGCCCGCATGCTCGTCGAGCGAGGCGCCGTCCTCGTCGATGCGGACCAGCTGGCGCGCGAGGTCGTGGAGCCGGGGACCGAAGGACTCGCTCGCGTGGTGGAGCGATTCGGCCCGGAGGTCCTTCTCGGCGACGGCCAGCTCGACCGGGGGCGCCTCGCCGCCATGGTGTTTACCGACGAGGCCGCCCGCCGCGACCTCAATTCGATCGTCCACCCCGCCGTCGGCCGGCTCATGGCGGAGCGGCTGGCGGCGTCGGCAGGCAGCGACGACATCGTCGTGCTCGACATCCCCCTGCTCACCGAAGCCGGAGGCCGCGACCGGTATCCCGTCGCCGGCGTCCTCGTGATCGACGCGCCCGTGGAGATCGCCGTCGAGCGCCTCGTCGCCGATGGCCGCATGGGCCGAGCCGACGCCGAGGCCAGGGTGGCGGCCCAAGCATCCCGGGCCGAGCGCCTCGCCGTGGCGGACTACGTCATCGTCAACATCGGCACCCTCGAGGAGCTCGCCCTCATGGTCGACCGCGCCTGGACCTGGATGGAGGATCTGCGAGCCGCCGGCCCGGTCGCCTGAGGGTCAACCGGCGATGCTCCCCGCCGGCCTGGACAGGCAGGGCGGCGCCGTAAATTAGCGCTGCAGACGGTCGCTGCCGGCTCGGTCCCGTCAGGCCAGCACGCCCTTACCTGGGCCGGAGGTCAGCGCGCACCCCGTCTGTACCATTCGCAGGATGCCCAAGTTCCGTGTCGAGAGCGACTTCCAGCCGGCCGGCGACCAGCCGTCGGCCATCGCGGCGCTGACGGCCGGGATCGAGCGGGGTGACCGGTTCCAGACACTCCTCGGCATCACCGGAAGCGGCAAGAGCGCCACGATCGCCTGGACGATCGAGAACGTGCAGCGTCCCACGCTGATCCTGGCGCCGAACAAGAGCCTGGCGGCGCAGCTGGCGGGCGAGCTGCGAGGTTTCTTCCCGGACAACCGCGTCGAGTACTTCGTCTCCTACTACGACTACTACCAGCCGGAGGCCTACCTGCCGGCGTCGGACACCTACATCGAGAAGGACTCGTCCATCAACGACGAGATCGACCGGCTCCGCCACTCGACGACGGCCAGCCTGCTCACCCGCCGCGACGTCATAGTCGTGGCTTCGGTCTCGTGCATCTACGGCCTCGGCTCCCCTGAGGAGTACCGGGACCGCATCCTCGTGATGCACCCGGGGGAGCTGCACGACCAGCGCAGCGTGCTGACCCGCCTCGTCGACATGCAGTACGAGCGCAACGACCAGAACCTCGTGCGGGGTCGTTTTCGCGTGCGGGGCGACACCATCGAGGTGCATGCCGCCTACGAGGAGTACGCCGTCCGCATCGAGCTGTTCGGCGACGAGGTGGAGCGGCTCACCCGCTTCGACGTGCTCACCGGCGAGATCCTCGGCGAGCTGGACGAGCTGGCGATCTTCCCCGCCACCCACTACGTCGCCGGGGACGCCCGCATGCGCCGGGCGATCGCCCAGATCGAAGAGGAGCTGGGGGAGCGCCTGCGCGAGCTGGAGGGCGCCGGCAAGATGCTCGAGGCCCAGCGCCTGCGCATGCGCACCGAGCACGACCTCGAGATGCTCGCCGAAGTCGGCTCGTGCAACGGCATCGAGAACTACAGCCGGCACCTCGACGGCCGCGGGCCGGGCGACCCACCCTTCACGCTGCTCGACTACTTCCCCGCGGACTGGCTCCTCGTGCTCGACGAGAGCCACGTGAGCGTCCCCCAGCTGCACGGTCAGTTCGAGGGCGACCGGTCCCGCAAGGAGGTGCTCGTCGAGCACGGCTTCCGCTTGCCCTCGGCCAAGGACAACCGCCCGCTGCGCTTCAACGAGCTGGAGAAGCGGATCAACCAGTGCATCTTCATGTCGGCGACGCCCTCGGAGTACGAGTTGGAGGTCTCGAGCCAGGTCGTGGAGCAGATCGTCCGCCCGACCGGCCTCGTCGACCCCGAAGTCGTCGTGAAGCCGACGAAGAACCAGATCGACGATCTCATCGCCGAGATCGGCCGCACGATCGAGCGGGGTGAGCGGGTCCTTGTCACGACGCTGACGAAGAAGATGGCGGAGGACCTGTCCGACTACCTTCTCGAGACGGGGCTGCGAGTGCGCTACCTGCACTCGAACG
>DASPSK010000314.1:0-2517 GCA_035623975.1 Acidimicrobiales bacterium
TGATGTACTACTGCATCGGCACGACGAGCCTGACGATCCCGCTCGGCACGTACACGCTCACCTTCATCAGCAATGCAGCCGCCTCCAACAAGTACAGCGTCGCACTCGTCGGGTCCGCCCTCAACATCCTCGTGCTCGTGGTGGCTGCCCTCGGCATCGAGCTCTCCGCCCGCTTCCAGTGGATCTGGGCGGTGTTCGAGTACACGCTCCTCCTCGGCTTCAGCGTGGCCGGGCTCGTGCTCATCTACACGAACGGCATTGCCCACACTGTGCACGTTGCCTCGTCCTGGTTCACCATCAGCGGCGCAGGCGGCTTCAAGGCCCTGATCGCTGGCATCCTGCTCGCCATCTTCCTGTACTCGGGCTGGGACACGGCCGCCTACGTGGGCGAGGAGACCCACGGCAAGAAAGCCGGCCCGGCGGCCGTGTTGAGCGTCGGGATCCTGCTTGTCATCTACGGCTTCACCGTGTTCGCCTTCCAAGGCGTCGCCCCGAACTCGGTCATGCAGGCCAACGCCGGCAACGTCCTCGCCATCATCGGCCAGAAGATCGGCGGCGGCGTCTGGAAGCAGTTCATGATCGTGGCCGTCCTCGGGGGGACACTCGCCTCCTTGCAGGCGGCGATCCTCAGCTCGTCGCGGGTCTCCTTCGCCATGGGACGGGACCGCGTCTTCCCCGCCTGGTTCGGGCGCACGAGCCCCCGCTACCGCACCCCGCTGAACGCAACGATCCTCTTCGGCTTGCTCAACTTGGTGTTTCTCTGGGGGTCCACCCTTATCGGGTCGATCGGCAAGATGCTGAACGACATCGTCAGCACCCTCGGCCTCATGGCGGCCATCTTCTACCTCCTCACCGCCTCGGCCGCCGTGTGGTTCTACCGGCGCACAGTCATGGCGAGCATCGGCAACTTCCTCCTCGGGGGTGTCCTGCCCGCGTTCGGGGCTGCGTTCATGGGCTTTGTCATCATCTATTCGCTTGCGACCCACTCGCTGAACGGAGTGGAGATCACCTTCGGCTTCGGCTTCGCCGCTGTCGGCCTCGTCGTCTCGTTTGTGTCCTCACGCGTCGGCCATGCGCCCTTCTACTCCGACCCGACCGTGAGCGAAAGCGACCTGGCGGAGGCAGGAGTCGTCGGTAAGGGAGTTTGAAGGGGCCGCTCTCTCCCAAGGAGGAGCCGCCAGTCACTCCTTGGTCTGAGCGAAAAAGGGGCGAAGCGCTGCCAGCGCAGCGTCATGTCGTGCGGAGATCGCGTCCCAGAGGGCAGCACGCCCTTCGTCCGGTTCCGCGCGCAGCGGCCACGTCGTCCTGCCGCCGGGGCCGGGCGCCGCCGGCAGCGTGTTGCCGTCGATCGCACGGGCAGCCAGCATGGCAGCTCCTCTGGCTGAAGAGTCCGCCTCGCCGCCCTCGGGCGTGGACACCTGCCATCGTGTGGCGTCAGCGAGGTCGGCCCGAAAATCCGCCGAGGAGGCGCTCCCGCCCGTCACTCGGATCGTCGAGCGCGCCAGCCCGGCGTCTTCCAGCACGCCCATGCACCGCCGGCTCTCCATCAGGATGCCGTTGAGCAGTCCGCGAGCGAGATGCTGGCGGCCGTGGCGGAGGTCCAGGCCGACGATGGCTCCGTGGAGCGTCGGATCCCAGAGCGCCCCCTGCTCGCCCCCGCCGAGGTAGGGCAGGAAGATGGGGGCGTCCTCCGGCTTTATCTCAGCGGCGAGCCGCGTCAAGGAGGCGACCGAGCCAGCCCCGCATAGGAACGAGAGCCACTCGAGGGCGCTCCCAGTGGACAGCAAGTCCATCTCGAGCCCCCAGCCCCCGTCGCTCGCAGGTGTCACGAGGTAGCGGTGGGCATGATCAAAACTCAGCCTTGACGTCAGTGCAAGTATGACGTTGCTCGTGCCGGCTACATAGGCAACCCCGCCGTCCACCTGTAAGCCAAGACCGTCGGCAGCCAGTACGGAGTCGGCCGCCCCGAGACAGACCTCGAGATCCGCAGGCAACTCGAGGGCAGCCGCAACGTTCGGCGAGAGCCTGCGGCACATGGTCGAGGGCGCCACGGCTGGTAGGGCTGGGATCGGGAGCGAGGAGAGCTCCGACGCCGCCTCGAGCACTTCGCGCAGCCACGCTCTCGGGACGAGGCCATAGCAGCCGAATCCGGAGGCGGTACTCGGGTCAGTTGCCATCTCGCCCGTCAGCCACGAGAAGAGGAAGTCCTTGGCGGAGCACAGCGTCGCGATCGAAGTGCTCTGCGACGGCTCTGCCTCGGCGAGACGGAGGAACATGGGCAGGAGGTAGCGACCGTCGAGCCACTGGCCCGTGGCGCGGTAGAGGCTGTCCGGCCCCACGAGCTCTCGGAGCGTCCGGGCCTGGGGTTCGGCGCGAACGTCCTCCCAGGTGAGTGCTGGTCGGGTCGGGGCGCCCCGCTGGTCGAGTGTGACGAGAGTGGGAATCATGCCGGAGAGACCCATCCCGGCCCATCTTGTGGGAGTGACCGCCGCCGCCAGCTCGCCAAGTACTTCCTTT
>DASPSK010000336.1:0-12407 GCA_035623975.1 Acidimicrobiales bacterium
AATACTCGGTCACGGCGTCGGGATCACCGGCCGCGTATCGCTTCTCGAGGTCGTCGACCGCCGCATGCTGAAGCGGCCGTCACTGCCCTCAGCTCCTCGAGGTTCTTGTCGAACGCAGCCTTGCCTCCGCAAGAGCGCGCTGGCGTACTGCTTCCTGCGCCTGGAACTGCTGGGTAGCCTGGGCGTAGTTGGCGTTGATCTGCTGCACCTCCTGTTCATGGCGCTGCTTCGCGTTGTGGAACAGTTCGCCGACTCCCTTTGGAGGAGGTGGGTACACGGGCGGAGGAGGCGCTGGGACTGGTCTTGCGAGGTCACCCGGTTCGAAGTTCGGAAGACACGGGGTCGTTTTCATCATGGCGAAGGCGAAGGCCTGCCGCTTCAAGGACAACGCAAGCAGGCCGCCGAGCGCCCCGAGGTAAGACGTCAGCTCGCTGTTCTCAGCCTCGGCATGATGTTGCTTCGTCGTCCGCTCCTGCGCGTCCCGAGCACGCTCGCCGGCGGACCGTTCGCGCGCGGCCGCAGCCTGCGCCCGGTCAACCCGTTTGGCTTCGACGAGCACACCCCGAAGCTGCTTCTTGTCCCAGCTGGTCCTGGCGCGGCAGTTGGGGCAATTGATCGACAGAACTCCTTGACCCGTAGCCGATCCAAAGAACCTGCAAACCTGGCGGCACTTTCGGCACCGAAGCAACCAGACGTCGTGCTGGCATGCTTTGCAGCGGAAGCCGCCAACACCTTCTCCCGCCTGCTGCGGAGACCCGCATGGAGGACACTGAACCGTGAGATCGCGACCCCCCGGTGACCTCCGCTGTACTGAGTACCTACGCTATCGTCCGCGGTGATTACGGCTGGAAGGTCGTCGTGAGGGGAGGTGCACGACGCCTTCTCCTTATCCCTTGGGCTCTGTTGAGTGGCACGAGTAGGTGCCCGAACGGCCCGAGGAACCGCCCGCCCGCAGCCTGGGCACTCTCGCTACACCCGCTCCTTCACCCACGCGTGTCGGTTCGCACACCGGAGTTGGGAATCCCCTCCCACGCCCCTCCCAATCACGGTGGCAAAAGGCGGATAACGTCGGTTCCGAGCGGTCAAGCACGTAGGGTCTCTACCAGCGCTTATATGCTGATCAGAGGCCGTTTCTGCTAGCGCCCTCGGCAGGACTCGAACCTGCGCACCCGGCTCCGGAGGCCGGTGCTCTATCCGCTGAGCTACGAGGGCGGGATGCGAGAGCGACGCACCGTGCACCAGGCACGCGCCAGCTCGGCTGCTTGCATGCTACCCCCACTTCGGCCATCCTCACTTGTGCCATGAGCGTCGCCGAGGTCCTCGCAGAGTCCATCGTCATCGCGCTGAACGGCCTCGGGGTCGAGGCTCGGCTGGAGGACGTGCATCTCGAGCGGCCGGCCCGTCCTGAGCACGGCGAGTACTCCACGAACGTCGCCCTCGTCCTCGCCAAGCGAGCCGGCCGCAAGCCGCGCGAGCTGGCCGACGAGCTCGCCGCCGCTCTCGAGGCGAGCCCTCCCCGCCACGTCGAGGCCGTCGAGGTCGCCGGACCGGGCTTTGTCAACTTCCATTTGCGGGCGTCCTGGCTGCACGAGGCCCTCGTCGAGGTGGTCACGCAAGGCGAGTCCGCCTACGCCGCCCCCGACCTCGGCCACGGTGAGCGGACCCAGATCGAATTCGTCTCGGCGAACCCGACCGGCCCTCTGCACGTCGGCAACGGCTGGTTCGGCTCCTACGGCGACGCCCTCGGGCGCATCATGAGCCGGACCGGCTGGGACATCAGCCGGGAGTTCTACGTGAACGACACGGGCGGGCAGATTCGCCGCCTGGGCGAGAGCGTCCTCGCTTTCCGCCGGGGCGTCCCGCCGCCGGACGACGGCTACCAGGGCGAGTACGTGCATGAGATCGCGGCCGTCTACGACGGCCCGGAAGACGTGACGCAAGCGGGTCGTTTCGCCGCCGAGCGCATCCTCATGAACATCCGCCAGACGCTCGACCGCCTCAACATCTTCTTCGACGAGTGGTACTCGCAGGCGTCCATCGAGGAGAGCGGCAGGGTCGCCGCCACGATCGAGGAGCTGCGCGCCCGCGGGCACATCTACGAGGACGGCGGCGCCGTCTGGTTCCGTGCGACGACCTTCGGCGACTCCCGTGACCGTGTGCTCGTCAAGTCGGACGGCGACACCACCTACCTGGCGGGCGATCTCGCCTACCACCGGAACAAGTTCATCGAGCGCGGCTTCGAACGCGTCATCGACATCTTCGGCGCCGACACCCACGGGCACGTCGCCAGCCTGCGCGCCGGCATGGAGGCCCTCGGCGTCGACCCGAGCCGTCTTGAGGTGCGCATCGGCCAGATGATCTCGCTCGTGGGCGGGCGGATGTCGAAACGCAGCGGCAACTACGTCCGCCTGGACACCCTCATCGATGACATCGGTGCCGACGCCACACGGCTGCTCTCCCTGCTGAGCTCGATCGATCAGGCGACCACTCTCGACCTCGACATCTTGAAGGAGCGCTCGGCCGAGAACCCGGTGTTCTACGTGCAGTACGCCCACGCCCGCATCGCCTCGATCGACCGCGTGGCCGCCGATCGCGGCATCCAACGCCTGCCGCTGTCCGAGGTGGATCTGGGCCTGCTCGAGCACCCGCGGGAGTTGGACGTCCTGCGTGCGCTCGTGGATCTTCCTCGGGTCGTCGAGGAGGCAGCCGTCGAACGGGCTCCCCACAAGGTGACGAATTGGGTCCGTGCCCTGGCGGGTACCTTTCACGGCTTCTATCACGACTGCTACGTGATGGGCGAGGGCATCCCTCCCGCCCTGACCGAGGCGCGGCTCTGGCTGGTGGAGGCCGCCCGGATCGGCCTCGCCATCGGGCTCGACCTGCTGGGCGTGGGCGCGCCGGACGAGATGTGAGCGATCTGACCGTGAGCTCGGGGAAGCCGGCCTCTGGCAGCGACCCGGAGTCGCCCGAAGCCCCCGTCGCCCGCCATCTGCTCCCGATGACCGCCTCGCTGGCTCCGTCGGGCTCTCTCGCCGTCGGCGGTGTCGACCTCGTGGCCCTGGCGGAGGACGTCGGCACGCCGGTGTTCGTCTACGACGAAGATCACCTGCGGGCGCGATGCAAGGAGGCGGTGGCCTGCTTCGGGAGCGGCGCCGTCGCCTACGGGACCAAAGCCTTCCTCTGCAAGGCGATGGCCGCTCTCGCCGTTGAGGAGGGCATGCTGCTGGACGTTTCCACCGGCGGGGAGCTGGCTGTTGCCCTGGCGGCCGGGGTGAGGGGCTCGAGCCTCGTCTTCCACGGCAACAACAAGTCCGTGGCGGAGCTGAAGGCGGCCCTGGCGGCCGGCGTCAGTCGCATCGTCGTCGATTCCTTCGACGAGATCGAGCGCCTGGCCGCCCTCTCCGATGCCGGCCTGCTGGGGGCGGGTGTGGATGCCCTCGTTCGCGTCACCCCCGGCGTGGAGGCGCACACGCACGAGTACGTCATGACGGGCCAGGAGGACTCGAAATTTGGCTTCAGCCTCGCAGAGGGTGCGGCCGACCGCGCCGTCGAGGCGCTCCGCACCGTGGCTGGAGTGCGCCTCGTCGGGGCGCACACTCACGTCGGCAGTCAGATCTTCAGGGTGGACGTCTATGCACGCGTGGTCGGCGTGCTGGCGCCGTTCCTCCGGCGCCACGGGCTGTGGGAGTGCTGCGTCGGCGGCGGGCTGGGTGTGGCGTACCTCAATCGAGAGCACGCTGCGTCGCTCGCGCAGTGGGCGTCCGTCGTGCGCATCGCGTGTGCCGACGCCAACCTGCCGGCCGAGGTGCGCGTGACGGCCGAGCCCGGCCGCTCCATCGTGGCGACGGCGGGCATCACGTTGTACCGCGTCGGCACGATCAAGTCGCTGCCGGGGTTGCGGACTTATGTCGCCGTGGACGGCGGCATGAGCGACAACCCGCGGCCCGTCCTGTACGGGAGCGGCTACGAGGCGTTCCTGCCCCGCGAGCCGGGCGCGGAACGGCCGCGGCCGGCTCGGGTCGTCGGCAAGCACTGCGAGTCGGGCGACATCTTGGTGAGCGACGCCCGCCTGCCGGCCGACCTGAGGGTCGGCGACGTGCTCGCGACGCCCGTGACGGGCGCCTACGGCTGGTCGATGGCCTCCAACTACAACCGGGTCGAACGCCCGCCCGTCGTGTTCGTGCGCGGCGGCGAGGCGCGCGTCGTCGTCCGCCGCGAGACCGTGGAGGATCTGCTTCGCCTCGATGAGTGATCGTGATCGCCGCCGCCAGCGCTCCTTTCGGGGGGCCGATCAGCGTCTTGTACCTTGGTGCACGTGAGTCCACCTGAAGAGACGCCAGACACCGTGCTCCGTGTGGGAGTTCTCGGTTGCGGCAACGTCGGCTCCGCCTTCGTCGCCCTCGTGGACTCGGGTGCAGCTGCGATCTCGGACCGCACCGGGATCGACCTCGAGGTGACGCGCATTGCCGTGCGCGACCTCACCCGCGAACGTCCTGGGCTCGACCGCGTCGCTTTCGAGAAGCGGGTCACGACCGACGCCCACGCCGTCGTCACCGATCCCGAGATCGACCTCGTGGTCGAGCTGATCGGCGGGGTGGAGCCGGCGCGGGCCCTGATCCTGGCGGCGTTGTCCGCCAAGAAACCCGTCATCTCCGGCAACAAAGAGCTCCTCTCCACCAACGCCGGCGAGCTGACGGCCGCGGCCGAGTCCGCCGGTGTCGACCTCCTCTTCGAGGCCTCCGTCGCAGGTGCCATCCCGCTCGTTCGCCTGCTGCGGGAGTCGCTTGCCGGCGAGCACATCGTGCGCCTGACCGGCATTGTCAACGGGACGACGAATTACGTGCTCACGAGGATGAGCGAGGAGGGCATCGGCTACGACGAGGCCCTCAGGGAGGCGCAGGCGCTCGGCTATGCAGAAGCCGACCCGACGGCTGACGTCGAGGGCTACGACGCCGCCGCCAAGGCGGCCATCCTTGCCGGCATCGCCTTCGATGCCGACGTGCGTGCCTCCGACGTGCACCGAGAAGGGATCACGGGCATCGAAGCGAGGGATATCGCCTTCGCCCATCGCCTCGGCTACGAGGTGAAGCTCCTCGCCGTGGCGGAGCGGTGCGGTCAGCCCGTCGACGGAGAGGGAGGAGACGAGCCGGCACCCTCGGTCGCCGTACGGGTGCACCCGGCGATGGTGCCGGCGGATCACCCTCTCGCCTCGGTCCGAGGCTCGTTCAACGCCGTGTTCGTCGAAGGCGACGCGGCCGGAGAGCTCATGGTCTACGGCCGGGGCGCCGGCGGCCGGCCGACGGCGAGCGCCGTCCTCGGAGACGTCATCGATGCTGCGCACCACGTGCGCGAGGGGAGCCGCGGTCGGTCTGCCCGGCGACGGTCCACGCACCTCCGCCCGATCGCCGAGCTGCACAGCCAGTACTACCTCACCCTCGACGTCGCCGACCGCCCGGGCGTGCTCGCTGCTGTCGCCTCCGTCTTCGGCGAGCACAATGTCTCCATCCGCTCCATGGAGCAGACCGGCTTCCACCGGGAGGCCCGCCTTGTGTTCATCACCCACATGGCCCTCGAGGCGGACGTGGCGGCGACGCTCAGCGAATTGCGGGGGCTGGACTCGGTCGAACGGGTCGGCTCGATGCTTCGGGTCATCGGACCGGAGCCCGCCGGCTCGTGAGGGGCCGAGCTGGCACAGCGGAGCCGGCGTTGCGTCAGTGGCGAGGGGTGCTCGAGGAATACCGCCCCTTCCTCCCGGTCACGGAGGCAACCCCTGTCGTCACGCTGCAGGAGGGCGGCACGCCCCTGCTGCTGGCGAAGCGACTCTCGGAGCGAGCCGGCGCCGAGGTCTGGCTGAAGATCGAAGGAGCCAACCCGACGGGGTCCTTCAAGGATCGCGGCATGACAGTCGCCATCTCAAAAGCAGCCGAGGCGGGAGCCGAGATGGTCGTCTGCGCCTCCACTGGTAACACCTCCGCCTCCGCGGCTGCCTACGCGGCCCGAGCCGGCATGCGTTGCGCCGTTCTCATCCCCGAAGGCCACATTGCCCTCGGCAAGCTGGCGCAGGCTCTCGTGCATGGAGCAAGCGTCATCCAGATCCGAGGGAATTTCGACGCCGCCTTGCGCATCGTGCGCGATCTCCCCGGACGAGCGCCCGTCACGGTCGTCAACTCGATCAACCCGGATCGGATCGCCGGCCAGATGACCGGCGCCTTCGAGATCGTCGACGTGCTCGGCGACGCTCCGGACGTCCACTGCATCCCGGTTGGCAACGCCGGGAATATCACGGCCTACTGGCGGGGTTACTGCGTGTACAGGGCTGCAGGGTGCTCGACACGCCTACCACGCATGCTCGGCTTCCAGGCGGCCGGGGCGGCTCCGATCGTGATGGGCAAGCCCGTTGAGGAGCCGCAGACGATCGCCACGGCGATCCGGATCGGCAACCCTGCTTCCTGGTACGGCGCCACGGCGGCCGCCAGTGAGTCCGGTGGGCGCATCGAAGCCGTGACGGATGAGGAGATTCTGGAGGCCTACGGGTGGCTGGCCCGAGAGGAAGCGGTGTTCTGCGAAGCGGCCTCAGCGGCCGCGGTCGCCGGTCTGTTGAAGTTCGGCGTGCCGGCGGGCTCGAGAGTCGTCTGTGTTCTGACGGGCAGCGGCCTCAAGGATCCCGGCCTCGCCATCGATCAGGTGGCGGTAGGGGCCTCGATCCCGGCCGAGACCGCCGAGGTGCTCTCGGCGCTCGGCTTTTGAGCCGCGCGAACGGCCTCGGTTGCAAAAGCGGTAAACTTCGTCTGGTGCCGTTGGGCGGTGCGGGGGTGTTGTTGCCCGTTCCGATGTTCGGCGCTAGCATCACAATGTCTTCCTCGTCGTCGCGGAGGCGGCCCCACAGCAGTTGCTCGGGGCAACCGAGGGCGGGCGGGAATCGTCGGAGTTATTCGGTCTGCACCCTCCATTGCGTTTCCCTTCCTCTCCCGATCGTGCCGACAGAGCCGAGCGCCCTTTGATCCCGGAGCCAAGCCCGAGGCAAGTCGGAATAGGCCGACGTGCCTCAGGCATCCGTTGCCGGTTCCAGTGTGGCGCCGATCGAAGGCGAAAGCGGAGGCGGGATGCGTCTCCGCCGGGGGTGGGTGCCTCCGCGCACACCCCGTCGAAGAACCGGCGGGGAGACGAGGGGTCGTCCTGCAAGACAATCACCAGCAGACCGAGTCTCAAAAAGAGAGGAACTCGATGAGCGGAGAGCAGCTCGAACGTTCGATCCTGGAACGTAAGGAGCGCGAGGAGCTCAAGGCGATCGCCACGGCGATGTCGCTCGAGCCGGGTGCCCGGTTGAAGAAAGCCGATCTCGTCGACCAGATCCTGCGTGCCGCAGGCGTCGAGGTCGACGCGGTGGCCAATGGGGCGCACGGCGGGTCTTCGCCGTCCGGCTCGGCGCCCGAGGAAGGCACGCCGGCTGTCGTCGTCGCCTCGGCTGCGCACGAGGCCGACGCGGCCACCAACGGCAAGGCCGCCAAGCCGCGGGCCACGCGTGCTCGCACGGCCAAGGCCAAGGCGCCGGTAGAGGCCGAAGCGCCCGACAGTTCTGTCGGTTATGAGGAGGGGCCCACCGAGGGCGAGTCGCCTGCCGAGGCGTCGACGGGGCGAGCTTTCGCCCCGACCGGTCGTGAGAACGACGCCACCGCCGATGGTCTCGACGCCCCCCGGTCGAACGGCTCCGGCGTCGTGGCCGGTGCAGCCCGGTTCGTCCATGAAGACGCCTTCGAGAACGAAACTCTCACGGAGCGACCGGAACGCCCAGACCGCAGCGACCGCGCCAGCAACGATCGCGGCGGCAACCAGCAGCAGACCCGGCATCAGCGGCAGCAGGGCGGCGGGCAGGGTCTGGGCACCCAAGGCGGCGGAGGACAGGGCCAGCAGAATCAGAACGCCCCGGTCGAGGCGGGTAACCGGCGGAGCCGCCGCCGCCGCGGCCGCGATCGTGTCGACCGTGAGCTGCAGGGTGGGCCGCAGGCGGATGCGCCCTTCTCGGGCGAGCTCGTGCCGGTCAAGGGTCTGCTGGATCTGCGCGAGGAGGGCTACGGGTTCCTCCGCACGAGCGGTTACCTGCCGAGCGTGAAGGACGTCTATGTCTCGGTCAGCCAGGCGAGACGTTTCTCGCTGCGCCGCGGCGACGCCATCGAGGGCGCCTGCCGCCCCGCCGGCCCGAGCGAGAAGTACCCCGCCCTCTTGCGCATCGACTCGATCAACGGGATGTCGCCGGACGACGCAAGGGAGCGGCCTCGTTTCGAAGACCTGACGCCCTTGTTCCCCGACGAGCGGCTGCGGCTCGAGAACCGGGAGGATCCGACGAACGTCACCGCCCGGATCATCGACCTGATCTCACCGATCGGCAAAGGGCAGCGAGGGATGATCGTCTCGCCCTCGAAGGCCGGCAAGACGACGATCATGAAGCAGATCGCCCACTCGGTGGAGTTGAACAACCCCAGCGTGCACCTCATGGTGCTGCTCGTCGACGAGCGACCTGAAGAGGTCACCGACATGCGTCGCTCGGTCAAGGGTGAGGTCATCGCCTCGACCTTTGATCGCCCGGCGGACGAGCACACGGCACTGTCCGAGCTGACGATGGAGCGGGCGAAGCGCCTCGTGGAGATGGGTCGTGACGTCGTCATCATCCTCGACGGCATCACGCGTCTCGCCCGCGCCTACAACCTCGCGCAGCCTGCCACCGGTCGGATCATGTCCGGCGGTGTGGATTCCGGCGCTCTCTACCCGCCGAAGAAGTTCTTCGGGGCTGCCCGCAACGTCGAGGAGGGTGGGTCACTGACGATCCTCGCCACTGCCCTCATCGAGACCGGGTCGAAGATGGACGAAGTCATCTTCGAAGAGTTCAAGGGGACGGGCAACATGGAGCTCCGGCTGGACCGCAAGCTCGCCGAGCGCCGCATCTACCCGGCGATCGACGTCAATGCCAGCTCGACCCGACACGAGGAGCTGCTCTTCGACCGGTCCCAGCTGCAGCAGGTCTGGAAGCTCCGCCGGGTCCTCAATGCGCTCGGCGCCGAGGGGAGTGCCGCCGCCGGCCTCGAGTTGCTCGTGGACAAGATCAAGACGACGCGCTCAAACGACGAGTTCCTCGCCGAGATCGCCAAGGCACCGACGCCGTCCAACTGAGCGGCATCAGCCCGCAAGCCGCCGAGAGCGCGTGTTACCTAGCTAATGGAGATCGCCATGAAGACCGACATTCACCCGAAGTACGGCCCTGCCAAAGTGCACTGCTCGTGCGGCAACACCTTCGAGACCCGCTCGACGGTGCCCGATCTGCACGTCGAGCTGTGCAACGAGTGCCACCCCTTCTACACGGGTAAGCAGAAGCTGGTGGACACGGGTGGCCGCGTGGAGCGCTTCGAGCGCCGCTACGGCCGCCGCAAGGGCAAGAAGGCCTGAACGCCCAGTCCCCACCTGCATGGCACCGCCCGTCGGTAGCCTGCTCAAGTGCTCGAACGGCTCCCGCAATTCGAGGCCGAGTACGAAGACGTACTGAAGCGCCTCTCGGATCCCGACCTCGGGAAGGATCCGCGCGCCCTGCGGGACCTCTCTCGCCGGCGAAAGGAGCTCGAAGCCGTTGTCGACACGATGCGGGCGCTTCGCAGCGCCATGGGTGACGTGAGCACCGCCCGCGAGATGCACGCCGAATCCAGCGGCGAGGAGCGCGACCTCGCCATGGAGGAGCTCGATGCTGCCAATGCGAGGGTGGCCGAGCTGCAGGAGAAGCTCCGGATGCTCCTCCTCCCCAAGGATCCAAACGACGGCCGCAACGTCATCGTCGAGATCAGGGGCGCAGAGGGGGGCGAGGAGGCGAACCTGTTCGCCAAGGAGCTCTTGGACATGTACCTGCGCTACGCCGAGCGGCGCGGCTGGCGCGTCGAGGTGCTCGACGCCCGTCCCTCCGATCTCGGCGGGATCGACTCGGTGACCTTCGTGGTCAAAGGAGAGGACGCCTGGCAGAAGATGAGGCACGAGGCCGGCACCCACCGGGTGCAACGCGTGCCCGTGACCGAGTCGCAGGGGCGCATCCACACCTCCGCCGCCGCCGTGAACGTGCTGCCGGAGGCCGACGACGTGGAGATCGACATCGACCCGAACGACCTGCGCATCGACGTCTATCGCTCCACCGGCCCGGGCGGGCAGTCCGTGAACACGACCGACTCCGCCGTGCGCATCACGCACCTCCCGACCGGGGTGACGGTGGCGATGCAGGACGAGAAGAGCCAGATCCAGAACCGTGCTCGGGCGATGCAGGTGCTGCGTGCCCGCTTGTACGAGCAAGAGCGTGCCAAGCAGGAGGCCGCCATCGCCAAGGAACGGCGCGCCCAAGTCGGCGCGGGCGGGCGTTCGGACAAGGTGCGCACGTACAACTACCCGCAGAACCGCGTGACCGATCATCGCATCGGGCTCACGCTCCACAAGCTCGATCGCGTCCTGCTCGGTGAGCTCGACGAGCTCGTCGACGCCCTCGTCAGCGACGAGCGATCACGACAGCTCGCCGGCGAGCAAGGCCGGTGAGCGACCCCGAAGTCAGCCTCAGCTGCGGGCCGAGCTGGCGGAGCGTGCTCGCCGAGTCGGCCCGTGCTCTCGAGGATCCGCGGGAAGCCGGCTGGATCGTGCAGCACGCCTCCGGTCTCGCCAGGCCCATGATCATGAGCGCGCTTGACGCCGCCGTCCCCGCCTCGGTCGTGGCGCGCATCCAGGTTCTCGTCGAGCGCCGCCGGTCCGGGGAGCCCCTGCAGCGGGTGTTGGGTGAGTGGGGGTTCCGGGGAATCGAGGTCGCCGTCGACGGGCGGGCGCTCGTGCCGCGCCCGGAGACCGAGATCGTCGTCGAGCAGGCGCTCGCCCAGCTGGAGCTCGCCGGCCCTCCCTGGCGCGTCGTCGATCTCGGCACCGGCTCCGGCGTCATCGCTCTCTCGATCGCCTCGGAGCATCCGTCCGCCCACGTCTATGGCACCGACGCGTCGGGGGATGCGCTCTGCCTGGCGGAGGAGAACCTCGCCCGCCAGCCCGACCACGTGCGGGCACGCGTGCAGCTGCTCGCGGGTGACTGGTTCGCGGCGTTGCCGTCGGGGGTGGCCGGCAGCATCGCCGTCGTCGTCTCGAACCCTCCCTATCTCGCAGAGGCCGAGTGGCCGACACTGGAGCCGGTGGTGCGCGACTACGACCCCTACGAGGCGCTCGTCGCCGGCGAAACCGGTCTCGAGGCCATCGCGGTGCTCGTCACCGAGGCGCCGAGGTGGCTGCGACCCGGCGGGGCCCTCGTCCTCGAGATCGCCCCTCACCAAACTGACGCCGCCCTCGCCCTCGCCGCAGGCGGTGGCTACGCCTCGGCGACGGTGGTCGACGACCTTGCCGGGCGTCCACGAGTCCTCGTGGCGAGAAGAGGCGCATGATCGTCAGCGAGGCCGAGGCGCTGGCGGCGCTGGCTGCGGGCGAAGTCGTCGCCATCCCGACCGACACCGTGTACGGACTCGCCGTCGATCCCTCCCTGGCGTCATCGGCCGGCCGCCTCTTTGCCGTGAAGGGCCGGCCGGAACAGCTGGCGCTTCCTGTCCTCGTCGCTGACAGCATCACTGCCGAGCGGCTCGGCGTGATCGACGGAGGCGCCAGACGGCTCGTGGAGCGGTACTGGCCGGGGCCGCTCACCCTCGTGACCTCGAGACGGCAAGGCGTGACGTTCGATCTCGGCGGCGATCCCACCACCATCGGCCTGCGCTGCCCGGCGCACGCGCTCGCGCTCGTACTGCTGGGGGCCAGTGGCCCCCTTGCCGTCACAAGCGCCAACCGGCACGGGGCGCGGCCGTGTCGCTCGGCAGGCGAAGTGCAGGTCGCCTTCGGCGCGTCACTGCCGGTGCTCGACGGCGGGGAGTGCGACGGCGAGCCCTCCACGGTGGTGTCGTTGGTCTCCGGATCGGTCGCCTGCCTTCGCGAGGGGGCCATCGGAATGAACGAGATCGAGCGGGCCTGGCGCGATGGCGCCTCTGCCGGCGCTTGAGGGAGGAGCTCGGCTGCGGCTCAGCTCTTGCGGGCCGGCACCCAGCGGAAGCGGCGCACACCGACGAAGAGGGCCACGGCGCACCAGATCGACATGGCGCCGACGTCACCCCATTTGATGCCCGAACCGTGAACCAGCGGGTCGAGGGCTGCGAAGGAGGCTTGCACGAACGGCCTCACGGGGAAGTAGGCGGCGATCTTGGTCAGGATCGAGGAGGACGAGAGGGGGAAGAACGTCCCGGAGATGAACATGAGCGGCAGGTAGATCCCGTTGACGATGGCCGGGGCGGCGTCGGCGTTCGGGATGAAGGCGGTGATGGCGATTCCTATGGCGCTGAAAGTGACAGACGCGATGCCGACGACGACGACAA
>DASPSK010000346.1:0-12500 GCA_035623975.1 Acidimicrobiales bacterium
GGATGGTGGTGCCGGGGGTCCCGGAGTGGGCGGTGTTTGGCGACCGCTCGCATCGGGGCAACTTGATCTGCTCTATCGATCTCTCCGAGGTCGGCCTCGAGCAGCACAACCTCCACCTGAACGAGAAGTACGAGCGGGTGACGGCCGAAGAGCAACGGGCCGACCTCTATCGGTGCGAGGATGCCGACACCCTCCTCGTGGCGTGCAACACGCCGTCGCAGCTGGCCAAAGGCGCCATCAAGGATCTGCGTGAGAAGGGCCTCAAGGTGGGTCTCTTCCGCCCCATCACGCTATGGCCCTTCCCGATCAAGGCGCTCCTCACGTTGCTCGAGCGCGTGACAGCCCTGGTCGTCGTTGAGGCGAGCAGCGGCCAGCTGGAGGATGAGCTGCGGTTGGCACTGAGTCACGCGGACGTCCACGTGCCACCGGCGATGAGCCACGTCCGTCGCATGGGTGGGATGCTCCCGTCGCAGGACGAGATCGTCGAGCACGTGCTGAGCCTGCGGGAGGTGCGCTGATGTCGACCTCGGTCTTTTACCGCCAGTTCGAGCGCCACGACCATGCCGAGGGGATCAACGCCCACTCGACGACCTACTGCCCCGGCTGCGGGCACGGGCTCGTGCAGAAGTACCTGGCTGACGCCATCGACGAGCTCGGGGTTCAGGACCGTACCGTCCTGATCTCGCCGGTCGGTTGCTCAGTGTTCTCGTACTACTACTTCGACGTTGGGAACACGCAGGCAGCGCACGGACGCGCTCCTGCCGTGGCGATCGGCCACAAGACGGCCAACCCCGACTCCGTCGTGATCTCGTACCAGGGAGACGGGGACCTCGCTTCTATTGGCCTGGCTGAGATTGTCAGCACGGCGCAACTCGGGATCCCGATCACGGTCATCTTCGTCAACAACGCCATCTACGGGATGACTGGCGGCCAGATGGCTCCCACGTCGCTCATCGGGCAGCGAACGAGCACCACACCGGAGGGGCGGACTCTCCTGGCGGGCCAGCCGATAAAGATGGCGGAGCTGATCGCCGGCTTGGACGGGCCCCTCTATGTGGAGCGAGTAGCGCTCTATGACAACAGGCGGCGCACTCATGCCAAGCGCGCCATCAAGAAAGCGCTCGAACTGCAGGTCACTGGCGACGGTTTCGCCTTCATCGAGGTCCTCTCCGAATGTCCGCTCTATCTCGATCTCGATCCCGAGGCCGCTGAGGGCTGGGTGCGGGAGAACATGGAGCCGGTCTTCCCCCTCGGCGTGAAGAAGGACGCCACGGGCGAGGCGGTCTTCCCACCCATCCCGAGGGCGACCTTCGATGCGGACGAGACGCTGAGAGCAATCGACGCGATCACTGACCGCCCACCTCGCTTCGCCGAAGGGTTCCCAACCCATATCGACCCTGAGGACATCAGCTTCAAGCTGGCCGGTTCGGGGGGTGATGGCGCTCAGACCGCGGGGATGATCCTTACCCGCGCCGCCATCAACGAAGGCTTCGACTCGACACACATCCCCAGCTATGGACCCCAATCTCGCGGCGGCACCTCGTATGCCGACGTCCATGTGGCCAAGAACGAGGTGCTGTCTCCAGCCGCGCCGCATCCTCACGTGCTCGTGGCGTTCAACGCTCCCAGCTTGGCGAGGTTCGGCCCAACTGTGCGGCCCGGCGGGATGATCGTCTACGACAGCTCCGTCATCAGCACCCAAGGCGGTGGGCTGGCCGCCGGTGTGAGGACGGTGGCAATACCCTTCGCCGCTGTCGCCAAGGACCTGGGCTCGGTGCTCGTGAAGAACATCGTCGCCCTCGGCGCCCTACAGGGAGCGACAAGGGTCTTCCCGGTCGAGACGTTCCTCGCGTCCATCAGGGCCGCACTGAAGGACAAGGGCGCCATGATCCCGATCAACGAGGAGGCGTTCAAGTTGGGCGCCAAGCTGGCCAGCGAGCAGGTGGCATAGGCGGGATCGCAAGGCGAGAAGAGCTGAACTGGGGTACTGCGCAACTTCGCACGCTCGTCGACTTCGCTCTCTCGTTGGCTCAGTTCACGAGTCGATGTCCAAGACCCGGCCCTGTCTTGGTCTCGGCCCTGCGCCGCCACCGATCGGAACTCTTCTGGGGGGTATGGATCAGCCGGCGTCTCCGCGGATCGTCGCCATCTCGTTGGTGAAGGCGTCCGAGCCGAACCCGAACCACATCTCGGAAACGGGCGGCGGGACATGGGCGAACACGTGGTCGCGGAGATCGTCGGGCATCGGCTCGGTGGCGAGCCCGAGCGGTAGCCACAGTCTCGCACCGGAGTAGTGCGAGAGGACGTGACCCGGCAGCGCTCCCCATTCCTCGGGCGAGATCGTCCGCGATGCCATGGGAACGACCTCCTCCTCTTCCTCCCTAAGGTGGCCCGCCGCTTCGTCGAGCAGCGAGTGGCACGCCTCCTTCAGAGCTTCGCCGTCCTGAGTCGAACCCGACTTCCCGAAGCGTTCCGCCGCCAGCTCGGCCGCCTGAATCCTCGAGGCCACGGCGGCGTGCTGAGACTCCATACGAGAGAAGAGCTCTCCGGACTCCGGAACCCGCTCAGCGAGAAGTGGGTAGAGCAGCTCGTCCTCACCATCGTGATGCGCATGCAGGAGCCAGAGAACCTCGGCGAGGTAGCTGGCAAGCTGCTGCGCCCTCTCGACGTCGCCGTCCTGCACGGAGGCGATCTGGCCGGGAGCGTCACCGAGCGCACGCCTGAAGGCGTCGTGAACGCAAGCCATGTCGCGCGTGTCGGTCAAAGCGGGCTCAGACATCTTGGTTCCCCCCCCATAGGTCCGCCCTGATGAGTGTGATCCTCTCACGCAGCCCGACAAGACACGACAGCCACGACGGCGATCACCGATTGGGTAAGAGAGCAGCAGCCCCTCGCCGTGGGCGACCAGCGGCCGGAGTCGATTCAGGCCATCGTCGTCTTTCAAGTTGCTGAGGAGAAGATCAGCCGGGTTGCTCTGTATTTTGAAGTCTCCCGCCCTCCCGCCCTCCCGCCCGACTGCGGTGCCGCCTCCCAGGCCCGGGATGCTCTGTCCCTGAGCATGAAACAGCTTCGGCACGCCCCCTAGGACTCGAACCCAGAACCTGCGGATCGAAAGACGAACGCCGCTGCGCACCTCGGACCATAAAGGGTCCCGGCTCGGTGGCCGGGCCAAGAACTTTTCGAGCAGGCAACTTCCCCCTCGACAACGGGCGCGTTGAGGGGCATGCTGTAGCTTGATATAAGGCTCCCGTCAGTCTTGACGAGGGCCGGAAGGGCCAAGGAGGGACGGGCAATGGCTCTCAGGCGAGGGATCCAACTGTTGGTAGTCATCTTGACCGCGGCAGGTTCGCTTTCGGCAGCTGCGACCGCCTCGGCGGCGGGCGGGGTGGCGGCGTCAGCGACGAAGAGCATGGCCAAGATCCCGGGCAGTTACCTGCCGATCCACGCGACCAAGACCGGCGAGATGTCGACTCGTCGGATGAGCGTCGAGGTGGTGCTGCAGCCGGGAGACGAGGCGCGCCTCAACTCCCTGCTCGACGCCCTATACACGCCGGGGAGCGCTGACCGCGGTCACTGGCTCGCCGCGGGCAAGTTCGACTCCGACTTCGCGCCGTCGAAGACGACGGTGCGTGCGATGACCGCGTACCTGCAGAGCAAGGGGCTGACGGTGCAGCCGACATCGACGCCCTTCCTGCTTCGGGCGGTCGGGAGCAGCGCCCAGATCGATGCCGCCTTCGCGACCGCCATCGACAACTACCGCAACGCCCAGGGCATGAGCTTCTACTCCAACGCCACGCCGGCCTCGGTGCCCGTCAGCCTTGCGTCCAGAGTGCTCGGCGTGGTGGGACTGACCAACACGGTCCGGCTGCAGCCGACCTATCAGCTCACCCGGGCGGGCGCGACTGCAGGCAGCGGCGGAGAGCCGAGCTGTGAGATCCCCTATCCGACCACCCTGGCTCAGCTCGAAGCGATCCCGCTCAATGGACCATACAACGGCTATGGCGGAGGCCCTGGTTGCAGCGGCCTAACTCCGTCGCAGACCAACGGCGTCTACAACGCCCCCGACGCGGGACCGCGCGCCAAGGGTGCCGGCGGCAACGTGGCCGTGTTTGAGCTCTCCGCCTACAACCACTCGGACATTACGACGTGGGCACAGACCTTCTACCGCTCTCACTACTACCCCCGCCTCGTTGACATCAATGTCGACGGCGGACCGCTGGCTCCGAATACCTCGCAGTGCCCGGTGGGGGACACGTGCTTCTACGGCTACGGCGGCGACATCGAGGTCGAGGCCGACATCGAACAGGATCTGACGATCGCGCCGGACACCGACTCCGTCCTCGTCTATAACGCGCCCAACGATGAGACCGGCCAGACCGAGCTGGATGAGTACGCCACCATCGCCAACCAGGACATCGCCGACTCCATCAGCTCGAGCTGGGCGGTATGCGAGCCAGATGCGGGCCTTGCCTACGCCGAGGCCGAGAACCTCATCTTCGAGCAGATGGCGGCGCAGGGCCAGAGCATGTTCGCAGCGGCGGGCGACACCGGTGCCTTCGAGTGCATCAGGGATGGCACCTTCAGCGACCACGCTCCGCTCGAGGTCCTCGACCCCGCCAGCCAGCCCTGGGTGACCAGCACCGGCGGCACCTCGTTCGAGGGTTTCGACCCGGGGAGCAACCCCAACCCGAGCTACCCGTACGGGACCGAGGCGGTGTGGAACACGCTCGACGTCTGCAGCGGGAATGACTCATCGACTGCCAGCTCCCCCGGCATCGTCGATTGCGGCACTTACGGCGCGGGTGGAGGAGGTCACAGCATCTTCTGGCCGATGCCGAACTACCAGCGGGGCCCCGGGGTCATCAACCCCTTCACGGTATACGGCCCGAGCAACTGCGCTCTCGCGGCAGCGGGCCAGCCGTGCCGCGAGGAGCCGGACGTCTCGGCCAACGCCGATCCCTTGACGGGTTACGCGGAGTACTGCACGGGGTCGACTTACGTCTCACCCAACCCGTACGGCACCGACTATGAGAGCGCCTGCTACGGACTCACCAAGACCCCCGGTGCTCCCGGGTGGTTCCACATCGGTGGCACCAGCCTCTCTGCGCCACTCTGGGCAGCCCTCTTCAGTGATCGGGACGCATTCCAGGCTCACCGCGCCGGGAACGCCAATTACCTTCTCTACGCGCTCTTCGACTACCCCATCACGTACGCCACCGACTTCCACGACATCACCGGTATCCACCAGGTCAGCAACAACAACGGCTACTACCCGGTGACCCCCGGCTATGACGAGGCAACCGGAATCGGCACCCCGGATTTCACCGCTCTGATCACCGGCCTGGGGCCAACCGCCAGCGAGGCGGCAACGGCTCCCTCGCGCCAATAGGGAGTCGCCCTCAAAGGCGGTCAACTTGGTGGCGTCGGAGCCTGCCACGACAACCTGGTGACCCATCCAGCCGGTCCCGCCCCGCCGAACCGCTCCGCGGATCTGGACGGTGCACGGGACCCGTAAGAAGAACTGGTGGGCCGTTGCCCGTGCTGCACGATGGTGCGGGCGGTCTGGTCCCGCCTGGAGGCAATCACCGACCACCTCGACCTCGGAGTGCGCCCCCCGGGACTCGAACCCGGAACCTGCGGATTAAGAGTCCGTTGCTCTGCCAAATTGAGCTAGAGGCGCCTGTCAGCTGGCCAGACTAGTCGCTCAGGCGGACAGCGAAAGTGCCGGTGCCGTCGCTCGGGCGCGACTGACCGCGGAAAGCGGGTGGCCGAGGGGACTTGAACCCCCGACTTCCAGGACCACAACCTGGCGCTCTGCCAACTGAGCTACGACCACCATGGCAGCCGGCACCGCCGGGCCCACCGGCGGTTTCGACCCCTCCAGCATGGCACATCAACCGCGGCTGAAAACAGTAACCGGCCAGGGCGGTGGTGGCGGCGTAGCGGAATCTCGAGCCGATTCAGCGACCCGTGCAACAGGCGGTGCGACGCGTCCTACGACGTCGGCGCCCAGCGGTTGCACTTCGTGAACGACGGGGAGTGGCGCTCGCCGAGGATCCCCCGGCGGGACTTGGCACTACATGGCCCGCTACAGGCTCCCGTACTACTTCGCCACGAACACCGGGCTACGGGCGACGTTCCTCCTCCGCCGGCGACCCCTCATGGCACGCTCGGCTCAACCCGGCGCGACCGATGCCCGCACGGCCTCGACGTCGCGACGCATCTGCTCGATGAGCTGATCGCTGTCCTCGAATCGCCCCTGACCCCTCACGATCGGCCCGACCACCACGCGCACATGCTCGCCGTAGAGGTCGTCATCGAAGTCGAGCACGAAGGCCTCGACCAAGCGCTCGCCGCCCTCGCCGTAGTAGGTGGGCCGAGTGCCCACTGAGATCGCAGCCACATGGCGGCTTCCATCGGTCCGCTCGAGCCAGCCGGCGTAGACACCGTCGGCTGGGAGCACGCTGGCTGCCGGCACCTCCACGTTCGCCGTTGGGAAGCCGAGCTCCCTTCCCCGCCGGTCGCCGATGACGACCACACCTTCGAGCACGAGCTCCTCGACCTGGGACACCAGGCTCGAGGCTACCGCCGACCAGCCGACCGCTATCGTGCCGATCCGTGACTGGGAGCAACGCGCCGACACCTGCCGCGGATCGCCATCCCCTGCCCGAGTCGGTCGTAATCCGCGAGGTCGGCCCCCGCGACGGGCTTCAGTCAGAGCAGCCTCTGCCAGCGACGCATCGAGCGGCCCTCGTCGATCGGCTTGCCCGCGCAGGGTGCAGGCGCATCGAGGCCGTCAGCTTCGTCTCCGAGCGGATCGTGCCCGCCATGGCGGCCGCCGGCGAGGTGCTGAAAGGCTTGACGACGCGTGGAGCATTCCGCCTGAGCGCCCTCGTCCCCAACCTGCAGGGTGCGGAGTCGGCGCTCGCAGCCGGGGTCGACGAGATCGCCATTACCATCTCCGTCTCCCCCACCTACAACGAGCGCAACGTCCACCGCTCCATCCCTGAGTCCTTGCGGGAGGTCGCAAGGGTGTGCGGGCGGGCTGGGGATGCAGGCGTGCCGGTGGACGCCGTGGTGTCCTGCGCCTTCGGCTCGCCCTACGAGGGCGACATCGACGCGGGCGAGGTTGCCGAGCTGTGCGGGCGCCTCGCCGATGCGGGCTGTGCCACCCTCACGCTCGCCGACACCACCGGGATGGCGACACCGCGGCTCATCGCCCGCTTGCTGGGGCGCACCGGCAGCGATGTCGGCCTCCATCTGCACGACACCCGCGGGACCGCGCTCCTCAACGCCTACGCAGGCCTGCAGGCAGGCGTCAGCCGCTTCGACACTGCCGTCGGCGGCCTCGGCGGCTCCCCGTTCGCGGTCGATGCGGGCGGCAATCTCGCCACCGAGGACCTGGTGGCCCTCCTCGACGACCTGGGCGTCTCCACCGGCATCGACCTCGATGGCCTCATCGCCACTGCCTCCTTCGTCGCCGGACTCGTCGGTCACCCAGTCCCGAGCAGGGTGTCCGCCGTCGGGCCACGAACCCAGCTCGCCACGCCGCCGGCGACCTCCGAACCGGAGGCGGCTAAGAGCGCGAGGAGTCCCCTGCAGGCCGACGCGCCATCCCCCACATCCCGACCGGGCGGAGTTAACCTCGCTCCGTAGGGTGCGATGAGCCGCAGGTCTCTTCCGCCTCGGAGACATGACGCCATCGCGAAGGAGCGGGTGTGCTGGAGCAAGAGCGGTCGAGCTTCCGGGCCCGCATGACCGACCATCTCCCCATCGCCGTCGGCACCACACTTGGGCTCTTCTTCGTCAGTGACGGCGTCGCCGACGGCCCCTTCTTCAAGGGCAGTCGGGTGCCTGCCTTCTTGCAGCTGGGGATGCGCTACTACGCCGCCGCCGTCGACCCGGGCGGGCGGGCGGCGCTGGAGGCGAGCGACGACGACGGTCAGAGCTGGAGCACGCTCGAGCCCTCCATCGCCTTTCCGGACGAGATTGGTGCCAGGCTGACGCAGGTGTGCCAGATACAGGCCGATCACAGCTCGCCTCCCGTCGGGGAGGCTCCCGGGGTTCTCGTGGGCGTCGAGCCGGCGGCCCTCTTCCGCTCCAGCGATGGAACCACCTTCGAGCTCGTACAGGGTCTCTGGGACCATCCGGACCGCCCGGGCTGGCACCTGGCTCGGGGCGGCCTCGACACCGTGCTCACCCATGTAGACCGACCGGGCAGGATCATCGTGGCGACAGCCGGCGGCGGTGTCTATCGCTCCGACGACGACGGCAACACCTGGCAGCCGCGAAACGGTGGCATCGCCGTGCGGCCGGCGGACAAGTGGAGCGGCCCCCGGCGACATGTTCACAAGCTCGCCTTCGACGCCTCCAGCCCTGACGCGCTCTTCGCACAGACCAACACCGGGACGTACCACTCGGAGAGCGCCGGTGACAGCTGGACGCGGGTGGGCCGAGTCGACGAGGAGGGCGGCCTTGCCTCGGACTTCGGGTACGCCGTCGTGGCTCATCCAATTGAAGCGGGCACTGCCTTTGTCTTTCCTCTCGAGTCGGAGTCCTTTCCCTGTAGCCCGGGAGGGCGACCTCGGGTCTACCGCACGACCGACGGCGGCACTCACTGGGGGATGCTCGACGACGGTCTGCCGCGGGAGAACGCCCACGTCACGGTCCTTGCGGACGCCTTCACGATCGGCAAGAGCTCGCCGTATCCGCTCGTGTTCGGCACGGAGGCAGGGCAGCTCTTCGCCTCCCTCGACCACGGAGACAGCTGGCGCCTGTTCGCCTGGGGACTGCCTCCGATCCTCTGCGTCCGCCTTCTTGAATAGCGCTCAGCAAATAGCGCTCGGCGCGGCGGAACGGACTGGGGGAGCTTGAAGACACGGCGCTCGACAAACGCCGTGACCGCCCGGCGACGCCGATGAACCGGCGCCGTCTCATAGCTGTCGAGGCGACCGTCCGGATAGCCCATTTGCACGCTCGCCGAGCGCCTTCCAGCGACTAGAAACCTTCGCGTGCCTCGACCACCGGCTCCCTCCCTGTCGTCCGGCCATGCCCACGCTGGCGTCCTCCTCGTCGACCACCCTGCTGCGGTCGACCGGGTGACGCAGATGCGAGATGCGACGACGCCGAGCGGCGTCTTTCGCCAACTCGTCTCCGAGGTCTCCGCGCTCGTCGCCTATGAGGCCCTCCGTGACCTCGCGATGGCCGAAGTGGATCTCGACACGCCGGTTGCCGCCGGCGTGCGCTTTCCCCGAATCGGCGAGACGGTGTTCCTCATCCCGGTGCTTCGCGCCGGTCTCGGCATGGTGCCGTCCATCCAGAAGCTGCTGCCGCTCAGTTGCGTGGCCTACGTCGGGCTGCGACGTGACGAGATCACCCATGAGTCGGATATCTACCTCAATCAGCTGCCGAGCGACCTCACCGGCCGTCGGGTCCTCGTCTGCGATCCCATGCTCGCAACAGGAGGCTCCTTTGCGCGGGCCTGCAGCCTCGTCGCCGACCGGGGGGCGACCGACATTACGGCGGTCTGCCTGATCGCCTCCCTGCCCGGTCTCGAGTACTTCCATTCGGTGCACCCGACGGTCGTCGTCGCCTGCGCCGCCGTCGATCCAGAGCTCGACGACCGCGCCTACATCGTCCCCGGATTGGGCGACGCCGGCGACCGCCTCTTCGGGCCGGCCGACTGATCCGCGCTTCGGGCCTGAGCTCAGCGCCCGATGTCCTCGTTCCAGAGGTCGGGGTTGGCGTTGATGAAGTCGGCGAGAAGGCGCACGCACCGCTCGTCGCCCAGGTCGACGACCTCCACCCCATGCTCGGCGAGCCACTCCTGGCCGCCCATGAAGTTGCGAGACTCGCCGACGACGACGGCCCCGATGCCGAACTGGCGGACGAGACCGCTGCAGTACCAGCAGGGCGACAACGTCGTCACCATGACGCAGTCGCCGTAGCCCCGTCGTCGCCCGGCGTTGCGGAAGGCAGCCGTCTCGCCATGGAGGGAGGGGTCGCCGTCCTGGACACGCCGGTTGCGACCTCGGCCGAGGAGTGTCCCATCGCGGTCGAAGAGTGCCGCCCCGATGGGGACGCCACCTTCACCCAGCCCGGCGAGGGCCTCGTCAAGGGCAACCTCCAACCACTCGCTCACCAGCTCGCGTTCGAGCGGAGCCCGCGCAGCCCTTGCAGCGGTCATCGCCGGTACCTGCCTTGCCTGGGTGTCGTCTTGCGTTTGGCCGCCCGACCGGCCAGAGTCGGTGCGGTGAGCGCTGATCGTACCTATCGAGCCACCGTTGGCTCCCAGCTGATCGACCTCCCCCTCGTGCAGGTGGCGCCCGAGGTCTCCATCGCCTTGCTCATCTGCGTGGATCACGGGGTTCACTTCGCCGAGAAGGCCGGTGGCGAGCTCGCCGCCCAGCTGGCCCCCTTCGACGTCGAGATCGTCGCCTCCGTCGCCACGATGGGGATCCCCCTCGCCATCGAAGTGACGCGGGCCCTCGGGCTCGACGATTACGCCATCTTGCACAAGACGCCCAAGATCCATCTGGCGGACGCGATCGACGAGCCCGTCCGGTCGATCACGACCGATCGCGACCAGCGGCTGCTCTTCGACCGTGCACGGCGCCGGGTGATCGAGGGTCGCCGCGTGGCCATCGTGGACGATGTCATCTCCACGGGCGGCTCCAGCCGAGCAGCCCTCAATCTCATCCGCAAGATCGGCGGCGAGCCGGTCGCCTTCGGGGCCCTCTTGACGGAGGGAGGGCTGTGGCGCTCTGCCCTCGCCGAGGATGCGGCCATGGTGCGCACGCTCGGCGCCATCCCGCTCTTTCGCCATCAGAGCGACGGGACGCTGCTCGAGGACTGGGGCCCGACGGACTGACGTCGGCAGCAGCTACGACGGCAAAGCCTCGCTCGCCGGCCTGAGCCGTCGTGCCACCGATTGCCCGCGCGCGCCGTCGTGCTCAGGAACAGCCGCTCGTCGCTCCGCAGCTCGGGCACGCATAGCACGAGCCCGCTCGCTGCATGACGTTGCCGCAGGCGTAACAGAAGGGGGCGTCCCGGTTCTCGAACTGCATCGACCTTTCGGCGGCCGGATGGGCCGGATGAGCCGGATGAACCGCCCCCGTACCCTCCCCGTGAGGGCGGCCTTCGGCGGTGTCGCCGCCGGCACCGAACCGCTCCCGCTCGTGCCGACTGGCGTCGCCGGCGTCCACGTCCTCGAGGCCCGGCAACGTCGGCTGGGAACGCTCGCCCGTCGAGAGCACGCCGAGCTCGATCCGCTCGTCGAAGCTCAGGTAGTCGAGCGCCAGCCGGCGGAAGATGTAGTCGACGAGGCTGGAGGCGAGACGCAGCTCCGAGTCGTCCGTGATGCCGGCCGGCTCGAACCGCATGTTCGTGTACTTGCGCACGAAGGTCGACAGGGGTACTCCGTGCTGGAGACCGAGGCTGACGGCGATGGAGAAGGCATCCATCACGCCGGACAACGTGGAGCCTTGCTTCGAGACCTTCATGAAGACCTCACCCGGGCGCCCGTCCTCGTACTCGCCCACGGTGACGTAGCCCTCGCAGTCGGCTACACGGAAAGCGAAGGTATTCGAGCGGCGCTTGCGCGGCAGGCGCGTGCGGGTGGTCGCCCCCGGAGCCGTCACGTGCGAGTGCTGCAGGGCAGCCTCCAGGTCGGCGATCTTCGCCGTGAGCTCCGCTTCCTTGGCGGCAAGGGCGGTCGAGCGGAGCTCGTCGAGAACACTCGCATCCTCATCGCTCGACACCGCCGATTCACCCTTCTTCGTCGTCGAGAGCGGTTGAGCGACCTTGCAATTGTCCCGATAGATGGCGACAGCCTTCAGGCCCATCTTCCAGGCATCGATGTGCAGCTGCTCGACCTCCTCGACCGTGGCGTACTCCGGCATGTTGATGGTGTTGTGGTTGACGATCCCGTTGCCCACGAAGGCGTGGGTAGACGGCACCGATAGGTCGAACACGTCCCGCAGACCGCCCGCTCGTACACTGGCGACCGGACTGAAATGGAGGTCGTCGGCAAGGACCTGATTCAGCCAGGGCGGCAGCCTCACGCCTGGGATTGCCGCGATCCGCTCGAGGGTGCTACGAGACACCTGTGCAGTTAGTGGGTCGGCCAGGAAGCTGAACTCTGTGCGCCAGAGGATTCCTGCTGCGCTCCGGCCATACGGGACGAAGCGGTAGAGGTCGGTAGGAGTAATCCCCGGCACGACATCTGCGGTGTTGTGGTTCCCGAACTCCATCTGGGCGAGCTCGTCGGCACGATGAGCCTTGTCCGGCTCGAGAAACGGCACCAGCGCCACCATTGCCTGCGAGTACCTGCCGGCGGCGTACACCTCGTCGTAGGACTTCCCATCGAGCGGATTGAACTTTGACACTCGCCCATGGAGAATCCCGAGGTTGGTCAGCACAGACTGGAGGTCGTGCAACATCTCGGGGGAGTCGAGGCAGATAGCCCACTTGGGAGCGGTCGAGGTCGTGACGTAGGCGTC
>DASPSK010000361.1:0-17940 GCA_035623975.1 Acidimicrobiales bacterium
GCGACGTCGAACGCCCGGGCGTACGCGGCCATCCGCGGAGTGCATCGGTTCTGCCTCGACGAGCGGGGGGTCGCTTCCGATCCGACCGAAGGCCTCGCCGGGCCGCGGCTCCCGCAGCCGATCCCGAAGGCCCTCAGCGAGGAGGACGTAGAGCTGCTGCTCTCGGCCGTGGTCGGTGACGACGCCAAGGCCCGCCGGGACCGCGTGATCCTCGAACTGCTGTATGCCACCGGCATGCGGATCTCCGAGCTGGCGGCTTTGCGGCTTTCTGACCTCGACCTCGACCTGCAGGTGGCGCTCGTGTTCGGCAAGGGGTCGAAGGAACGGGTCGTGCCCTTCGGGCGCCACGCCCGGGCTGCCCTCGAGGCCTGGCTCGGCCCTGGAGGGCGTCCGGCGATGGTCCCCCAGCGGTGGGCGCGCCGTGCCGACGAGGAGTCGCTGCTCATCTCTTCAAGGGGGAGGCGGATGTCGCGCCAGACGCTATGGGTCGTCGTGCGCACGGCCGCTGCCAAGGTCCATCTCGAGGCCAGAGTGACGCCGCACGTGCTCCGCCATTCGTGTGCCACCCACCTGCTCGAGCATGGTGCGGACATCCGCGTCGTACAGGAGCTGCTCGGTCACGCCGCCATCACGACGACGCAGGTCTACACGAAGGTCTCCAGCGAGTTTCTCCGCCGCGAGTACGAGGCCGCTCACCCAAGGGCACGTGGTCGCTTTCCGGCCAAGTAATCTGTCACCGTGTCAAACGATGCAGCCGTCGACTACCGCTCCCTGCTGGAGGAAGAGCGTCATTCGCTCGAAGAGCAGTTGCAGGAGCTGGGCTATGGGGATGCCGGACGGGTCAAGTACGACTCGAACTTCGCCGACTCGTCCCAGGTGACGGCTGAGCGCGGTGAGGCCGAGGCCCTGGCAGCACAATTGCAAGAGGCACTCGCGGACGTCATGGCCGCCCTGAAGAAGCTGGACGCGGGGACCTACGGGATCTGTGAGCGATGCGGCAAACCGATCTCGCCTGCCCGCCTCGAGGCCAAGCCGGCGAGCGCCTACTGCATCGACTGCGCGTCTGCGGTTCGCCGTTGAGCCTGCAGCGCCGTTGGCGCTCGGCGCGCACCAGCTTCTCCCTTCCGAACGCCATCACCAGCGCGGCGGTCATCGGGATCCTCATCTTCGCGGGAGTCGCCGCCGTGAAGCGGCACTACATCTCCGAGAGCACAGGGATCTTTCTCGCCTGCTTCGTTCCCGCCGTCATCTTCCACGAGGTGAGCCACGGTGTCGTCGCCCTCTGGTGCGGCGACGACACGGCCAAGAAGGCCGGGCGGCTCACGCTCAACCCCCTCAAGCACATCGACCCGTTCGGCTCTATCATCCTCCCGATCATCCTGGCGCTCACGACCGGCGTCCCCTTCGGCTACGCCAAGCCCGTGCCGGTCAACGTGAGCAAGCTTCGGCGGCCCCGCGACGACGCCGTCCTTGTGGGACTGGCCGGGCCGACGACGAACATCGTGCTGACGTGTCTTGGCGGCATCGCCCTCCACCTCCTCCACACCGGCCTCGTGGTGCAGGGGGGCCTGCTCTACGAGACGCATCCCCAGAGCGTGGCCGACCAGTTCGCCCTCAGCTGGGGCGTGGTCAACATCGTGCTGGCGGTGTTCAACCTCATCCCGATCCCGCCCCTCGACGGCTCGTCCCTCCTGGAGCGGCTGCTACCAGCCCGTGTGCTGCCGGAGTACTACCGGCTGCGGTTTGCCTTCATGATCGTCGTGCTCATCTTCGTCCTGTACGCCCGGGGCCCGGTGACCTCTCTCCTCGACCACTTCGAGAACTGGTACGTCGAGATCTTCGCCTGACGCACCGCTTCCGGCTCAGCGACGGAGGGCGAAACCGATGGCGCAACCGCCGAGCAGCGCGAGGGCGATCCCCGGGCCGAGGGACCACCCGAGCTGGTAGAGCAGTTCGTGGGTGGGGGTCGCCGCCCGGAAGACGATTGCGCCGGACTTGAGCACCGGCCAGGCGAGGGGACCGGCTACGAACCAGGCACCGCACGCGGCCGTCACGAAGCCGGTCCAGACCGAGCCGAAGCGGGCGTTCTTCGCCTTGACCTTACGAACGTGCAGCAGCATCAACAGGCCCATGACCAGGGCAAGCGCTCCCGGTACGAGCCAAAGGACCTCGTGTCGCAGGCTCAAGCTCCACGCGTGCGAGGCATCGGCGTTGAAGTGGATGCTCGGTCCGAGGAAGGGGACGACGGCGCCCCACGCTCCGACGAGCATCACGAGGACGGCGACGGCGACGAGCCCACCGGCTGACCTGGTCTGCGAGGGCGCAGCTGCTCGTCCGGTCGTCGTCCCGACGACGGGAGCAGAGGCGGCGCGACCCGGAAGAGCACTCGGGGCGTTCCAGGGGGAGGCCGCCGGCACGGCCCCAGTCGAGGGCAAGACCGCCGGCGGCGTGGGCATCGGGGGCGCGACCGCTCGCGGCGCGGCCATAGGTGCAGCGGCCGTGGGTGGCGCGACCGTGGGAGGCGCCGTCGTGGGAGGAGCCGTAGGGGGCGGCGCGGCCATCGGCGGCGCGGCCATGGGAGGCGCGGCCATGGACGGCACCGCGGTGGGAGCCGTGGTCGCGGGCGGCGTCGGGGTGGGCATGGCCACAGGCGGACGGGCCATCGGCGGAGCCGGCGATGCCGCTGGCGGTGTCGGAGTCACAGGCGGGGAAGTCGGTGGTGCCGCCACGGGCGGCGGGGTCACGGCGGGCAGCGTTACGGTCGGCGGGGTCACGGCCGGCGGCGTCATTGGCAGCCCACTCGGCGGCGACTCGCTCGCGGGCGCCGGTGGCGTTGGCGCCGGCGTCGCGGCCGATGGGACCATGGGCGACGGCGTCACTGGCGGGGGAGTCACCGGCGGGGGAGCCGGTGGTGCCGCCGGCGGCGGGGCAGGCGCGCGGGGGATCGGCTCGGTCCAACTCGGCATGGCAGGACGTGCCGCCGGCGGCCGGTTTGGAGGGGTTACCGGCGGCGTTACCGGCGGCGGGACTGCCGCCGGAGCAGGCGGTGCCGCAGGCGGCGGAGCAGGCGGAGCCTCGGCCGGCGAAGCAGGCGGTGCGGACGGCCACGCCGGCGGCGGAGTCGCCGGCGCTGTTACCGGCGCTGTCGGAATCGGCGTCGGGACAGCCGGCGCCGTCGCCGGCGCTGTCGGAATCGGCGCCGGGACAGCCGGCGCCGTCGCCGGCGCTGTCGGAATCGGCGCCGGGACAGCCGGCGCCGTCGCCGGCGCTGTCGGAATCGGCGCCGGGACAGCCGGCACGCCAGCCGGCGCTGTCGGAATCGGTGCCGTACCCGGCGGAGCCTCCTCGGACGGAGTTGGGATCGTCGAGGGTGGTGCTACCTCGGTGGCCGTCGGCTCGTCGGGGGGGAACTCCTCTGTGCGGGTGGGGATCCAAGGTGGGTTGCCCGACGTACCGGCCATCGACTTGCCTCCTTCAGTGGCAGCGTACTGCTCCTTGTCTGCAAGGGTTTGCGGGCTGGCGGCCTCGGCGCCCAGGCTAGAGAGTCCCGGGGACGAGGAGGCCGATCGCCAGCTGGGCGCGCCGGAGCGTTTCCGAAGCGACGGCTGAGGCCTTCTTGGCACCCTTCTCGAGCATCTCAGAGATGGCGGGCAGATCCTGCTCCAGCTCGAGGTAACGGGCCTTCACAGGGGCGAGCACCTCGACGAGGGCGTCGGCGAGGTCGGCCTTCAGGGGGCCGTACTGGTTGTAGGCGGCGACGATGTCCTCGATGCTGCGTCCCGTGGAGGAGGCGAGCAGCTCGATGAGGTTGGCAAGGCCGGGTTGCTCCGAGGGCTTGTAGCGGACCTGCCCGGTCGTGTCCGTCACGGCCTTGCGCACCTTCTGGGTGATCTCGTCGGGGGAGTCGAGGACGTTGATCGTCCCCAGGGGCGATTCGACCGACTTCGACATCTTTCGCGTCGGGTGCTGGAGATCCATCACGCGGGCGGCCAGCTTCGGGATGACCGCCTCAGGGACGACGAAGGTCTGGCCGTAGCGGCTGTTGAAGCGGATGGCGAGGTCGCGGGTGAGCTCGAGGTGCTGGCGCTGGTCGTCACCGACGGGAACGCTGTCGGTGTCGTAGAGAAGGATGTCCGCCGCCATGAGGACGGGATAGGTCATGAGTCCGGCGCGCACAGAGTCCTGCCCGTGGCTCTTCTCCTTGAACTGGGTCATGCGGCGCAGCTCGCCGACCGTGACGGTGCACTCGAGCAACCAGCAGAGCTGGGTGTGCTCGGGAACGTGGCTCTGCACGAAGATCGTGCAGATGTCCGGATCGAGACCGGCAGCCAGCAAACCGATGGCCGTCTCGAGCGTCCGCCGCCTGAGGTCGGAGGGGTCGTGCTCACCCGTGAGCCCGTGCAGGTCGACGACGCAATAGAAGCTGTCCGCCTCGTACTGGTCCACCGCCCACTGACGAAGCGCCCCGAAATAGTTTCCGACGTGCAGGTCACCGGAGGGCTGGATGCCCGAGAAGACGCGTGTCATCGGTCAATGATACGGACGTCCGATCCCGCTCCCCGGCATCCACGGAACCGCGAGCGCTCGGCGATATCCTCACCTCCGTGGCCTACGAGGTGCGGACCGACGTCTACGAAGGGCCCTTTGACGTCCTCCTGCGGCTCATCACCGAGCAGCGCGTGGAGCTGTACGACGTGCGTCTCTCTGACATCGTGGACGCCTTTGTCGCCGAGATCGACCAGCTCGAGCGGGTGGATCTCGAGACGGCGACGGAGTTCCTCCTCATCGCGGCCATCCTCGTCGAGCTGAAGAGCCGGCGGCTCCTGCCCGACCGGGACGGCTCCATCAATGAGGACGACCTCGCCCTCCTGGAGGAGCGTGACTACCTGCTTGCCCGCCTCGTCGAGTGCACGACGTTCTCGGCCGCCGGCCGCCGCCTCGCCGAGCTCGAGCGAGCCGCCTCGAAGTCCTTCTCGCGCACGGCCGGGCCGGACGAGCGGTTCGAGGGCCTGGCTCCTGACCTCCTCGCCGGCATCACGCTCGACGACCTGCGCCGGGCGGCAGAGGGAGCCCTGGCCGAGCGACCAAAACCAGTCATCGACGTCGAGCACGTCCTCGTCGACGAGGTCACGGTCGCCGAAGTCGTGCAACGGCTGATCGGGGTCCTGCCCACTTCGGCTCCGGTCACCTTCCGTCAGCTCACCCGACACGCCACCACCCGTATCGAGGTCGTCGTCCACTTTCTCGGGGTCCTCGAGCTCTACAAGCAGGGCCTCGTGGAGCTCGACCAGGTGGCCACGTTCGGCGAGCTGCTGGTGACCTGGGTGGGCGAGGCGGAGAGCGACAGCGACGTCGCCGGCGAGCTCGTCACCTCCTCGTATTTCGGCGGTGATCTCTCCGACATGGAGTACCGGGGATGAGCGATCTCGAGCGACACTCGTACGAGCCTGCGGAGGAAGCGCCGCAGCCGGTCAGCGGGCCGGAGCGCACGGCCGCGGCCGCCGTTGAAGCCGTTCTCATGGTGGCTACGGACCCGGTCTCGCCAGGGTTGCTGGCCGAGCTCCTCGAGTTGTCGATCGATCGGGTCGAGGGTCTGTGCACCCAGCTGGCGGAGAGCTACGAGATGGAAGGCCGCGGGTTCAAGCTTGCCCGCGTTGCCGGTGGCTACCGCTTCCAGAGCCACGAGGCCTACGCGGGCCACGTGGAGCGTTTCGTGCTCGACGGCGCCCCGTCGAAGCTGTCGGCCGCCGCCCTCGAGACACTCGCCGTCGTCGCTTACAAACAGCCCGTCTCCCGGGCGCAGGTCTCCGCCATCCGGGGCGTCAATGCCGACGGTGTCCTGCGCCTGCTGGCGGCGCGCGGTTACGTGGCAGAGATCGGCCGTGACAGCGGTCCGGGGCAGGCGGTGCTGTTCGGGACGACGGAGGGGTTTCTCGAGCGGTTGGGACTCGATGCTCTCGGCGATCTCCCCCCCTTGGCCGAGTTTGTGCCGCCCGCGGCCACCGTCGAGATGCTCGAGCAAGTGCTTCGCCCCGAGTCCGGGACCTAGGCGGGCGGCGTGCCGGCTGCTCCTCTACCGGAGGGCGAGCGGCTGCAGAAGGTGCTGGCGAGGGCGGGTTTCGGGAGCCGTAGGGTCTGCGAGGAGCTCATCGCCGACGGCCGCGTCACGGTCAACGGCGAGGTGGTTGAGCTCGGGCGGCGGGTGGACGTCCACCACGACGAGGTCGCCGTCGACGGCACAGCTGTTGGGGTGCTGCCCGGGCTCGTCTACTACCTGCTCAACAAGCCGGCTGGCGTCGTGACGACGGCTTCCGACCCGGAGGGGCGGCCGACCGTGCTCGATTTCGTGCCCGCGCAGCCGCGGGTCTTCCCCGTCGGGCGGCTCGACGTCGCCACGGAGGGCTTGCTCGTCCTCACGAACGACGGCGTCCTCACCCAACTGCTGTCGCACCCGAGTCATGGCGTCGAGAAGGAGTACCTCGCCGAGGTCGAGGGGCATCCCTCTCCTGGGGCCGTGCGCGCCCTGCGCGAGGGCGTTATGCTCGAGGACGGGCTCACGAGCCCGGCCAAGGTGTCCGTCGTGGTGCCCGGCGCGCTTCGCATCGTTATCCACGAAGGAAGAAACCGCCAGGTCCGTCGCATGTGCGAAGCCGTCGGCCACCCGGTCGTGCGCCTTGTGCGCACGCGGATCGGCCCCATCGCGGACCGCCAGCTGCGACCCGGGAGCTGGCGGGAACTCGACACCGACGAGGTGCGCGAGCTGTCGAGGGTGGCCGCCGAGCCCTCGGCGCCTCGCAAGTCGGGACCGTCCAGGTCGAACCGATAGGCTCCGCGGCCATGCCGGCCGCCCCCTCGATCGCCGACGTCCCCTCCATCGCCGACGTGCCGGGACGAGCGGGCCTGGCACCGTGAGCCGGCACGCCCAGGTGGTGGGGCTGGGCCTCGTCGGGTCCTCGATCGCAGGAGGCCTGCGGGCGCGCGGCTGGCACGTGACCGGTTCCGATCTCGACGAGGCGCGCGCAGCACGGGCCGCGGCCCTCGGCGTCGTCGATGCCATCGGGCACGATCCCGGCGCCGAGATCGCCTTCGTGGCCACGCCGGCATCGGCTGTGGTGCCCGTCGTGCGCCAGCTGCTGGCCGGGAGCGAGCGGCCGGACCTCATCGTGACCGACGTCGCCGGTGTGAAGGGGCCGATCGTGGCTGAGCTCGCCCATCCCCGCTTCATCGCCGGCCACCCCATGGCCGGCTCCGAGCAAGAAGGCCCGGAGGGGGCCGATCCGGAGCTGTTCGTCGGGGCCACCTGGGTGCTCACGCCGACGGACCGGACCGATGCGGTCGCCTTCACCGCCCTCCAGTCGGTCATCTCCTCCCTCGGCGCCGACGTCGTGGCGCTGGCGCCCGACCGTCACGACGAGCTCGTGGCCGTCATCTCCCATGTGCCCCATCTCACCTCGGCCACCCTCATGAGCCTGGCGGGGGAGTCGCCCGTCGACCATGCGGCCCTGATGCGCTTGGCGGCCGGCGGCTTTCGGGACATGACGCGGATCGCCGCCGGTTCGCCGGCGATCTGGCCGGACATCTGCCGGGACAATGCCGGCGCCATCGTGCCCGTGCTTGACCGGCTCATCGACCAGTTGACCGAGGTCCGGCGGATCGTCGCCGAGGGGGACCGGGAGGCGCTCTCGGCCCTGCTGGAGCGGGCGCGCAGCGCCCGCCAGAACCTGCCCCCGCGGGGCGTGCGCCCGCTCGCCGTCGCCGAGCTGCGTGTCCTCGTGCCCGACCGGCCCGGTGTGCTCGCCGAGGTGACCACGCTGGCGGGCGAGCTCGGCGTGAACATCTACGACCTCGAGATCGCCCACTCGGCGGAGGGCCCCCGCGGCGTCCTCGTCCTCGTCGTCGACGCCGCTGTGGCGGAAGAAGTCGTGACGCCCCTTCGTGCCCGAGGCTTTCGCGTGTCATGGACGACGGCGTCATGAGCGAAGGGGTGATCATCGCCATCGACGGCCCGGGCGGCTCGGGCAAGTCCACCGTGGCCAAGGCGGTCGCCGAGCGGCTCGGCTATCGCCATCTCGACACGGGCGCCATGTACCGGGCCGTCACCCTGCTGGCCCTGCGGGCCGGTGTCCTCGGCGACGGCGAGGCGACGGCGGCGTTGGCCCGTGACATGACTCTCGAGATTGACGGCTCGGTGGTCCTGGACGGCGAGGACGTGACGGCCGCCATCAGGTCCCCGGAGGTCGATGCGGCCGTTTCCGAGATTGCGGCCAACCCCGCCGTGCGGGCGAACCTCGTCGAGCGGCAGCGAGCTTGGGTCTGCGGCGGCGATGCCGCCGCAGATGGAGGTGGCGCCGTCGTCGAGGGCCGCGACATCGGGAGCGTCGTGTTCCCCGGGGCGCGGCTCAAGATCTTTCTCACAGCCGACCCGGCCGAGCGTGCGCGGAGGCGCTTGGAGCAGTTCGAGCCCTGGGGGCGTGAGGCCGGCTCGTCGTCGGCCGGCGAGACGGCCGAAGCCCTCTCGCGGCGCGACGATCTCGACAGCTCGCGGACGGCGTCCCCGCTGAAGGTCGCAGACGGCGCCATCGTGGTGGACTCGACAGGGCGCTCCGTCGAAGACGTGCTCGAGGAGGTGCTGTCCCACCTGTGACTCCGACACCGCCGGCGGGCCACCCGACAAGGGGCGAGCTGCTCGCCTACAAGGTCGCCCGCGGAATTGCCGTGGGCATCTCTCGCATCTACCTGCCGGGGGGCGTCGTCGGTCGGGAGAACCTGCCGCCGGCTGGTGCCTATCTCGTCGCCCCGGTGCACCGGTCCTATGTCGACTGGCTCATCGTCGCCCGCATCACGGGACGTCGCCGGCTCCGTTACATCGCCAAGGCAGAGATCTGGAAGTCGAAGATCGTCGGCCGCCTCCTCGAGTCGCTCGGGGTGTTCCCCGTCAACCGCTCGGGGGCGGACCGGGAGGCCCTCGAGCGTTGCCGCCAGGTCCTCGCCGGCGGTGAGCCGCTCGTCATGTTCCCCGAAGGGACGCGACGCTCCGGACCAGTCGTGAGCGACCTCCGCGAGGGCGTCGCCTACCTCGCCATCCGCGCCGGCGTGCCGGTGGTGCCCGTCGGCATCGGCGGGACCGAGCAGGCGATGCCGCGAGGCTCTGCCCTGCCCCGGCCCCACCGCGTCGAAGTCGTGATCGGCGAGCCCATCTGGCCTCCCGCGGGGGATGGGGTGGACAGCAGCGAGACCGAAGCGGCCCACCCGCGAAAACCAGGGCGGGTCTCACGGCGGGCGATGAAAGAGTTCTCCGACGAGATCGCCGCCGGCATGCAGACGGTCTTCGACGAAGCGCAACGGCGGGCGCGGGTCAAGAGGGACTGACGGCCAAGAAACCCCAGGTAACTGTACCGTCTGGACGGTACAGTTAGCGGATGCCTCGGGTGACTGACACGAGGGACCGGATCGTCCGCGCCGCCGAGGACGTCGTCATCCGCGAAGGCGTCGCCCGTCTGACGCTCGAAGCGGCCGCCGCCGAGGCCGGCGTCAGCAAGGGCGGGGTGCTCTATCACTTCCCCACCAGGGCAGCGCTCGTGGCTGCCATGGTGGAGGGTTTCGTCGTCAGCTTCGACGCCGACCTCGAGCGGTACGGTGCCTACGGCGGACAGCCGGGTGACTTTCTCCGCGCCTACGTCGAGGCCACGCTGACACCGACGGTCGAGCCTGGCGACGTGAGGACACGTCGCCTCGGGAGCGCGCTGTTGGCGAGCGTCGCCTCGGATCCCGAGTTGCTGGCGCCGCTGCGGGAACGGTTTCTCGCCTGGCAGTCGTCTGTCGAGTGGGATGGCTTGGATCCCGCCATGGCGACCGTCATCCGCTACGCCACTGACGGCATGTGGCTGTGCGACCTCTTCGAGCTCGCGCCGATCCGGGACGATCACCGGCGGGCGGTGGGCGACGAGCTGCGCGCCCTCATCGAGCGTGCCCGCCGGACATGAAGGCGTCGACCTCGATGAACCCGGCGGAGTCTCAGGCCGTGCGTCGTGTGGTCCTTGCGCTCTCGGTCTCCGCCTTCACGGAGTGGTGCGGAGCGACGGCCGTGCTGCCTCTGCTGCCCGTCTACCTGCACGAGCACCGGCATTCGTCCGCGGCGCTCGTCGGCATCACCATGGCGGCGTTCTATGCCGCCGCGCTCCTCGTCCAGTACCCGCTCGGACGGCTCTCCGACCGCATCGGACGGCGCAAGGTACAGGTCGGTGGCCTCGTCACCTACGCCGTCGCCAGCGTTCTCTTCGCCCTCATCGGCGGTCCCTGGCTCGCCCTCTTGTTCCGGGCGCTGCAAGGTTGTGGAGCCGGCATCGTCGACGTCGCCAATGCCGCCACAATCGCCGAGATCGTGCCCGGCTCACACCGGGGGAGGGCCTTCGGTTCCTTCTATGGTGCTCGAAACATCGCGATGGCCGTCGGTCCCTTCATCGGTGGACTGGCCGGCCTCGGCGGCATGAAATGGCTCTTCTTCATCGCCGCGGGAGCGTCGATGGTCGCCATCGTGCCCATCATGGCGTTCCTGCCGGCACGGCGCCGTGCGCTGCCGCCAAGCGAGGTGGACGCCCCTCGCCTCGCCTTGTGGCGCAACCGAGGGTTTCTTGGTGTTGCCGTCGCCTTCCTCGCCGTCGGCGTCGTCATCGGCGTCTACGAGGTCTGCTGGAGCCTGTTGCTGGAGACGCGAAACGCCACGACCTGGGAGATCGGTCTGTCGTGGACGCTGTTCGCCCTGCCCTTCGCCGTCATGTCGTACCCGGCGGGCTGGCTCGTGGACCACTTCGACCGCCGCTACCTCGTCGCCGTGGCCCTGGCGGGGTCGGCCGCCTTCGCGGCCATCTACCCATTCCTGCACAGCGTGGCCTGGCTGATCGGGCTCGGCTCGGTCGAGGCGATCCTCGTCGCCCTCGGCGCGCCGGCGGAATCGGCCCAGCTCGCCCACTCGGTGCCGCCGACCGACTTCGGCCGCGCCCAGGGAGCTGGCGCCTCCGCCCAGACCGCTGCCACGGCCGTGGCCGCCAGCATGGCCGGCAAGCTGTTCGCCCTGCATCACTGGCTGCCCTTCGTCGCCGTCAGCGGGACGATGTTCATCCTGGTTGCCCTCCTCTGGCCGCTGTGGCGGGGCGTTCCTGGGCGGGTACCCGCGGCGATGGCACCGGTTGCCGTCGAAGTTCGCCGGCTGGGGTGAGCTCGTACGGGTGTGGCGGCGTTCGGGCCGCCGGGCCACCGGGCCGTTCTGAGTGCCGGCCGCGACCCTAAATGGGCTCGGGGATCCATCTGGGCACACAGTCGGGCCGGCGTTCGGGCCGCCGGGCCGTTCTGAGTGCCGGCCGCGACGCTAAACGGCCTCGGGGATCCATCTGGGCACACAGTCGGGCCGGCGTTCGCCCGCCGGGCCGTTCTGAGTGCCGGCCGCGACCAGAACCGCCTCGGGGTCCGGCGCCAGCCTCGACGCCAGCGCCCGCCCGCTCTCCCTGGCAAAAGGCTCAAGCAGTCGTGCGCAGTACCTCTGCGGCCGACACCGACCTGTCGCCCGCAGTGGGTCCCGCCTCGTCCGGAGGGGCACCGAGCGCCAGTGACAGTGCCGAGGCGGCCGCCCGCAGCAGGTCGCGCAGCTCGGGTGGGGGAGGGAAGTACTCGTCCTCGTCGGTGAAGTGGACCGTCTCGACGCCGTCGCTTGGGGCGAGGCGGTCCACGATCTCCTGTACGAGCCAGTCCGGCGCCGAGGCGCCGGCGGTCACACCGACGACACCCCAGAGGTCGTCGGGTACCTGCTCAGGCGAGTTGACGCGGAGAACTCGCCCGCATGAGCTCGAGGCGACCTTCGCCAGCGCGAGCGTGTTGGACGAGTTGGACGACCCGACGACGATGACGGCGTCGCAGAGGGGCGCGAGGGTCCGTACGGCCGCCTGCCGGTTCGTCGTGGCATAACACAGGTCGGACCGACCTGGCATCCACAGATCGGGGAAGCGCTCACGGGCGGCGTCGACGATGCCTGACCACTCCTCATGCGCCAGGGTGGTCTGGGCGAGTAGCGCCACCGGCGTGCCCGCCGGGATGCGGTCGGCGGCGGCGGCGACGTCACCCTCATCCTCCACCAGGATCGCCGCCTCGGGCGCCACCGCCATCGTGCCGATGGCTTCTTCGTGGCCCTCGTGCCCGACGTAGAGAACGGTGTAGCCCTTGCGAGTCCTCACCTTCATCTCGTGATGCACCTTCGTCACGAGCGGGCAGCAGGCGTTCACGACGATGCGGCCCTCTTCGCCGGCGGCGGCCTCCACCTGTGGCGCCGACCCATGGGCGGACAGCATGACGGCGGCGCCCGGCGGCACGGACGCCACATCGTCGACGAACACGACGCCTCGTCGTTGGAACTCCTCCACGACGATGCGGTTGTGGACGATCTCGTGGTAGCAGTACACGGGCGGCTCGAAGACGCGCACCATCCAGTCGAGCGCCTTGATCGCCATCTCGACACCCGCGCAGAAACCCCGCGGCTCTGCCAACAGGACCTTCTCCACCCGCATCCCCATCACGCTAGGGGCATCGGGGCAGCCGGTGGGCCCCCGGCGGGAAAGAACGACGGAGCGTCAAGCTCAGAGTGCTCGTTGCCCGGCGACGTCGTAGAGCGTGATCGAGGCGGCTCTCGGAGTCACGTCCGTGCCAGAAGACGGCGGTCCGGCTCGGAGGGCCGACAGGTGAGCGTCGAGCGCCTCTTGACTCTCCCACCGCTCGTAGAGCAGCACGCGGCCAGGGTCGAGTGGATCGGCGCTGAAGGTGTACTCGAGGCAGCCCGACTCGTTTCTCGACCTGCGCATGACGTCGTGCCGATCGGCGAGGAAGCGATCTCGCTCGTCGGGGTCCACTTCGAATTCTCCTCCGACGATGATCACGCTCGCCTCCTCAGGCTTGCTGGCTCGAGACCATCACGCGAGGTCCGGGGGGATCCTGCCATGCCGACGAGGCCACGTCTTGCCCGGGGGCGGGCCACGTTCAGCCCGGCGGAACCCCGCGGTCAGTGGTGGTGGCCCTGGCGGCCCAGGGTCTCCACGGGGGTCGCACCGGGGCGGGTCCCCTGCGGCACGGGCCGGCTGGTCGGGCCCCAGGTGGCGATGCCGTCGGTGTTCGAGCGCCAGAACCAGCCCGCCGGGCGGCCCTCGGGCCAGCCCTCGGGGTTGTCCTCCCAGGTCTCGCCCCGGCCGTAGGGCGTCATGTCGAGCAAGCCGAAGGACCCGTTGACCGCTATGAGCGAAGGGGGGACCCGGTCCGGCTCGAACCAGCGCCCAGCCGCCGGGCGGGGGGCTGTCACTAGCGCACTAACCTGGACCTATGCCACTGCCTCGGGTGGTGGCCGTGGCCGATCCTTCCCCGGCATCGCGCGCCGGGCTGCTGCCGGGTGACGAAATCCGCTCGATGAACGGCCAGGTGCCACGTGACGTCATCGAGTACCAGCTCATCGCGGACGAACCAACCCTCGACCTCGAGGTCTCCCGAGGCGGCCTCGATCTCTCGCTCTCGGTCGAGAAGTCCGCCGGTGAGCCGCTCGGGGCCGAGGTTGCCTCGGCGCTCTTCGACCAGGTGCGCACGTGCGACAACCACTGTGAGTTCTGTTTCATCTACCAGCTGCCGAAAGGCATGCGGAAGAGTCTGTATTTGAAGGACGACGACTACAGGCTGTCGTTCCTCTACGGGAACTTCACCACCTTGACCCGCTTCACCGAGGCCGACCTCGAGCGTGTCATCGACCAGCATCTTTCGCCGCTCTACGTCTCCATCCACGCCACCGATCCCGAGGTGCGGGCGCGCATGTTGCGCAACCGCCGCGGCGCCCTCTCGCTGCGCTGGCTGCGCCTGCTCCTCGACCACGGCATCGAGGTGCACGGCCAGGTCGTCGTCTGCCCGGGCGTCAACGATGGCGCCGTCCTGCACGACAGCTTGGCGGGTGTGCTCGACGGCTACTCGGACCTCGCGACCGTCGCCCTCGTGCCGCTCGGGATCAGCCGGTACACGACCGAGGCGGCCATGCGGGTGCACAGCCGTGAGGAGGCGATCGCCGTCGTCGAGGCGGTGGACGAGTGGCAGCCCGTCTTCCAGCGCGCCCTCGGGCGGCGCCTCGTGTACGCGGCCGACGAGTACTACCTCTTGGCGGGGCGGCCGTTTCCGCCGGCGGAGGAGTACGACGGCTTCGCCCAGCACGAGAACGGCATCGGCATGGCCCGCGCCTTCGAGGTCGACCTCATGGGAGCCGACGGGGCCGAAGGCCCCGTCGGCAGCGCCGGGCATACGACGGGTTTCTTCCAGTGGGTGGAAGGAGCCCCGGCCGACGGCTACCGGGCGCCACGCACCGCCCCCGCGCCCGATCCCGGGCTCCTCGCCCTCGGCACCCGCCCCGACCGGCGGCCGCCCGTGGTCCTCACGGGTGAGTACGGCGCCCAGGTGCTCGAGCCGTTGCTTGCCCGCATCGGCCGGGAGGACGTCGAGTTGGCGGCGGTCCCCAACCTCTTCTTCGGTGGCAACATTGCCGTCACCGGCCTCATGACCGGCAGTGACGTCGCCAGGGTGCTGGCCCGGCTGCCGGAGGACCGGCGCTATCTCCTGCCGGACGTGTGCCTGTCGAACGGCCTGTTTCTTGACGGGCTCAAGGTCGCCGAGCTGCCACGGCCCGTGGAGATCGTCGCCACCGACGGCCGTTCGCTCGCGCGGGCCCTGGGTGCCTGATGAAGTCCCAGCTGCCCGTGGTCGTCGTGGCCGGCCGGCCGAACGTCGGCAAGTCGACGCTCGTGAACCGCATCGCCGGGCGGCAGGTCGCCATCGTGGAACGTCACCCGGGTGTGACGCGCGATCGCCTCGAGCTCCCGGTCGACTGGGCTGGGAGGGAGTTTCGCCTCGTGGACACCGGGGGGCTCGTCGAGGGGGGCGACACTCTCGACGCCAAGGTGAGCGAGCAGGCGGTGCGGGCGATGAAGTCGGCCGATGTCGTGCTCTTCGTGCTCGACGTCACCACGGGGGTGACGGGGGAGGACGCTGCCGTCGCCTCCGTGCTGCGGCGCCTCGCTGACCGCGTCCTCGTGGTGGCGAACAAAGTCGACTCCGAGCGGCGCGAGGCGGAGGCATGGGAGCTCTCCTCCCTCGGACTGGGGACGCCCCATCTCATCAGCGCCCTGCACGGGCGCGGGGTGGGGGACCTCCTCGACGCCGTGGTGTCCAGGCTCCCCGAGCTCCCAGCTGGCGACGCTGACGACGAAGGCGATGCGGGCCCGCCCGCGCCACCGCCCGTACGTACCGTGAGCAGGTGGGGAAACTCTAAAGCTCTCGTTGAGGGTGAGACTTCTGACCTCGAAGCCTCGCCGGGCATCGCCTCCGTCGCCATCATGGGTCGCCCGAACGTCGGCAAGTCGACGCTGTTCAACCGCCTCGTGGGAGAGGACCGCTCCGTCGTCCACGACCTGCCGGGAACGACACGGGACGCCATCGACACCGTCATCGAGACGGAGATGGGATCCTTGCGCCTCGTCGACACGGCCGGCATGCGCCGGCGGGCACGTGAAGGCGACCCGCAGGAGTACTTCTCCCTCGTGCGGTCGCTGCGGGCGCTCGATCGCTCCGACGTCGCCCTCCTCGTCCTCGATGCCACCGAAGGCGTCACTCACCAGGATCAGCGCCTCGCCGAGCGGATCGACGCCTCCGGCAGCCCCGCCGTCCTGCTCCTCAACAAGTGGGACCTGCTCGACACCGACCAACGGCTGGCCGTCGGCGAGGAGATCGGGGAGGAACTCGCCTTTCTCGGCTACGCGCCCGTGCTCCGCATCTCGGCCAAGACCGGGCTCGGTGTGCACCGCCTGCTACCGGTCATCGAGCAGGCGATCGCCGCCTATCACCGTCGCATCCCTACGTCCCGGCTGAACGAGGCGCTCAAGGCTGCCCAGAGCGCCCACCCCGCTCCCGGTGCTCGTATCCTCTACGCCGTGCAGGGCGCCATCGATCCGCCCACGATCACGCTGTTCGCCACGAGGCGCCTACCGCCGCCGTACCTGCGCTACCTGGAGCGGTCCTTGCGTGAGCGTTTCGAGCTCGGGCCGACGCCGATCGACATGCGAGTCCGGGTGAGGCAGCAACGGTGAGCGAGGCCGAGAGCGAGGCCTTCGAGACCGAGGCCGGACGGATGCAGGCGGCCACCGCCCGTGCCGAGTCCGGCAACCTCGAGACAGGGGCGGCGAAACTCAAGGCGCAGCACAAGCTCTTCGTGCGAGACCGCCTCGCCCTCCTGCTCGACCCCGGTTCGTTCGTGGAGGACGCCTTGCTGGCGAACGCTCTGGCGGACGACCTTCCGGCCGACGGTGTCGTCACCGGCCGGGGCCTCGTCGACGGCCGCCCGGTCTGCGTGATGGCGAACGACCCGACGGTGAAAGCCGGCTCGTGGGGGGCGCGCACCGTCGAGAAGATCGTCCGGCTGACCGAGTACGCCCTCGAGCACGAGCTTCCCGTCTTCTACCTTGTCGACTCCGCCGGCGCCCGCATCACCGATCAGGTCGAGCTGTTCCCCGGACGTCGCGGCGCCGGCCGCATCTTCTACAACGAGGTCCGCCTCTCCGGACGGGTACCGCAGATCTGTTGCCTCTTCGGGCCTTCGGCTGCCGGGGGCGCCTACATCCCGGCGTTCTGCGACGTGGTCTTCATGGTCGAGGGCAATGCCTCCATGTACCTCGGCTCGCCCCGCATGGCAGAGATGGTCGTCGGCGAGGTGACGGGTCTCGAGGAGATGGGCGGCGCCCGCATGCATGCCACCGTCTCGGGCTGCGGCGACAACCTCGCCGCCGACGACGCCGGCGCCATCGAGGCTGCCAAGGCGTACCTCTCCTACCTGCCCGGCTCGTGGCGGGAGGCTCCCCCCTACGAGGAAGCCCGCCCACCCTCGGCACAGTTGAGCGCCGCCACCATCCCCGACTCCGACCGGGTCGGGTACTCGATCCATTCGGTCATCGAGGCGCTCGTCGACGCGGACTCGTTCTTCGAGTTGAAGCCGTTGTACGCCCCCGAGCTCGTCGTCGGGTGGGGTCGCCTCGACGGCCGTTCGATCGGCATCGTGGCCAACAACCCGGCCTCGCGTGGCGGTGTCCTGTTCACCGACTCGGCGGACAAGGCGGCGCGTTTCATCTGGTGCGCCGATGCCTTCAACGTGCCGCTGCTGTTTCTCGCCGACGTACCGGGCTTCATGATCGGCACGACCGTCGAACGCGAGGGGATCATCCGCCATGGCGCCAAGATGATCACGGCCGTGTCCGAGGCCACGGTTCCCAAGATCTCCGTCATCCTTCGCAAGGCGTACGGGGCGGGGCTCTACGCCATGGCCGGGCCGGCCTTCGCCCCCGACGCCTGTTTGGCGCTGCCGTCGGCGAAGATCGCCGTCATGGGCCCCGAGCCGGCCGTGAACGCCGTCTTCGCCAACCGCATCGCCGCCATCGAGGACGGCGCCGAACGCGACGCCTATGTGGCCGACCGCCGCCGTGAGTACGAGGCCGACGTCGACCTGCTCCGGCTGGCGTCCGATCTCGTCGTCGACGCCGTCGTGCAGCCGGAAGACTTGCGCGACGAGCTCGTGAAGCGCTTCTCCCTGGCCGAGTCGAAGACGCGGTGGTTCACGGACCGCCGCCACGGCGTGCCGCCGGTATGAGCTCGACGCCTGGGCCGGGCGGAGCGCCCGGCGCGCCCCGTGAGCCGGGGGACGACGGGATGAGGCGGCCGGGCGCGGCCCGGACTCCGGACGGAGCGATGAGACGGCCGGGCGGGGGCACGAGCAAGCCACCCGCCGCCGGTCCCTCCCGCCCGCGCCGGGACGCCCCCGAGATGAACCCCGCCCCCCCTCAGACGCGCCCGCGCCATGTTCCCACCGGGACGAAGGCGGCGAGAGCGGCG
>DASPSK010000214.1:0-7830 GCA_035623975.1 Acidimicrobiales bacterium
GGGATGAGGCGGGCGGTCGCTTCCACGACCACGCCGGCCTCGTGCGGATCGAAGACGAGAAACCCCGCATGGCGCGTCTCGACGAGCGTCGTCGCCCCATCGCCCGGCGGGAGTGTTGCCGACGGGCTCGGTGTGCAACCGGCGAGCAATTCCGCCGGGAGAAGGACGGCGAGGGCGGCGAGGCCGGTGCCCTGGAGCACGTTGCGGCGCGAGAGGGAATTCACGGGGCGAGATTCTTTCATCTCCCCGTCTCAGAGGGCGGCTTCTTCGTCGCCAGCCCTCGTTCGCCCCCCGCTCCCGCAGGCGCGTTCGAGGCTGCGCCGGAAGGATCCTCGGCTGCCGCCGCCAGACCGATCACGGCCAGCACGGCCCCTGCAGCCACTTGTGCACCCGCCGCCACGCAGATCTCACGAACGACCCCGGCGGCAGGGCTGCGAACGGGGTGCTCCATCTTCATCGCCTCGAGGATGAAGAGCACGGCACCTCTGTCGACCTCGGCGCCCTCTGAGGCGAGCACGCGGATGACGGCGCCCGGCATGGGGGAGAGTAACGACCCTTCTCTCAGCAGGCTGCCGGGAGCGGGGAAGCGGGGCACCTCGATGAAAGCAGAGTGTCCGAGGGGACTGTCGACGTAGGTCGTGTCCGGCTCGAGGTGAACCTCCGCGCGCACCGTCCGGCCTTTCACGGCGAGCTCCACCTTGTCGCTCGTCGCCGCGGACACCTCGACGGCGGTATCGCCCGACGCTGCCTGTGAGGTCCACTCGCCGACGGGGCCTTCCGTCACCCACGCTGCCGCCGAGCCGTCCGGCGCCGACACGTAGGAGACGGTCAGCTGCATACCGGACTCGGTAAAGGACACGCGCTGGGGCAGATCGCGGACGTTCCGCCAACCTGATGGCAGCCCTCTCTGCACGGGGGCGGCGGCTCGTCGTGCCGCCTGGGCGGCCAGGGCGGCGGCGACGGCGTGAGCGGCACGCCGTTCGGAGGCGGGGGAGGGGCCGGCGCCCATCTCGGAGAGCCGGACGGGGTCGTGCGACTCGACAAAGGCCGTGTCCGTGTGGCCGGCGAGGAAGTCCGGGTGGCGGAGGACTCCGACGAGCAGGTCCCGGTTCGTCACGAGGCCGTGGATACGCGCCCGCTCGAGGGCGGAGGTGAGCCGCCGGACCGCTTCGGAACGGCTTGGAGCCCAGGCGATCGCTTTTGCGAGCAGGGCGTCGTAGTAAGGCGGGACGGTCGAGCCCGAGACGACGCCGGCGTCGACGCGCAGGCCTTCCACTGCCTCGATCTCGAAGCGCGAGAGGCGCCCGGCGACCGGGAGGAAGCCGGCGGCGACGTCCTCCGCATACAGCCGGGCCTCGATGGCATGTCCTCGGATCTCGGCGCCGAGGACTTCCGCCGGCAGGGGTGCGCCTTCGGCCACGAGAAGCTGCAAGGCGACGAGGTCGAGACCCGTGACCGCTTCCGTGACGGGGTGCTCGACCTGCAGACGCGTATTGACCTCGAGGAAGAAGTACCTGCCCGCCTCGTCGAGGACGAACTCGACGGTCCCGGCACCGACATACCCGATGGCGCGGGCCGCCGCCACAGCCGCCTCGCCCAGAGCCGCCCGCAGCTCCGTGCTGACCGCAGGTGATGGGCTCTCCTCGATCAGCTTCTGGAACCGCCGCTGGACCGAGCACTCGCGCTCGAAGAGGTGGACGACTGTGCCCCGGGCGTCCGCCAGCACCTGTACCTCGACGTGTCGTGGCGAGGGTAGGAGCCGCTCGGCGAACAACGTGCCGTCGCCGAAGGCTCCGGCCGCCTCGCGCCGCGTCGCCTCGACGGCGGCTGCCACCTCGCCGGGCCCTGTGATGGCTCTCATGCCACGGCCACCGCCTCCGAAGGCGGCCTTCAAGAGGAGCGGCCATCCGACGTCCGCGGCCATCGCCATGACGTCGGCGGCCCCCGACACCATGCCGCCCGGCAGCACGGGGACACCGTGGGAGGCCATGAGCTCCTTGGCTGCCAGCTTCGAGCCCATCGCCTCGATGGCCGAGGGCGGTGGCCCGACGAAGGTGATGCCGGACTCGGCACAGGCGCGGGCGAAGGCGGCGTTCTCGGACAGGAAGCCGTAGCCGGGGTGGATGGCGTCGGCCCCCGTCGAGCGGGCAGCCGCCAGCAATGCCTCGGCGTTCAGGTACGTGTCGATCGGCGACGTCCCGGCCAGCCGCACGGACGAGTCCGCCTCTGTCGCGAACGGGAGGTCGGCATCGGCGTCGGAATGGACGGCGACCGTCGAGATCCCAAGAGCGCGGGCGGTGCGGAAGATGCGGCGGGCGATCTCGCCGCGGTTGGCGACGAGGAGGCGATCGATCGTGCTCACGTGGGCGCCGTCACTACATCCGGAACACGCCGAAGCCGCGGCGGCCCTCCACCGACTGCGAGTGCACGGCGGACAGAGCGATGGCGAGAGCGGTGCGTGTGTCGCGGGGGTCGAGGATGCCATCGTCGTAGCACTTGCCGGTCATGAAGAGGGCGGTCTGCTCGCGCTCGATCTGTGCCTCTACGAGCTGGCGGCGGATGGCGTCCTCCTCCTCGGAGAAGGGCCTGCCTCCGGCCTCGGCGGCTTGGCGGGCCACGATCGAGAGAACTCCTGCCAGCTGCGCCGGGCCCATGACGGCGACCTTGGCGCCCGGCCACGCGAAGAGGAAGCGAGGGCCGAAGGCGCGGCCGCACATGCCGTAATTGCCCGCACCGTAAGACGCCCCGATGATCACGCTCAGATGGGGCACGCCGCTGTTGGCGACGGCGTTGATCATCTTCGAGCCGTCCTTCACCATGCCCGCTTGCTCGTAGTCCTTGCCGACCATGTAGCCGGTCGTGTTGTGGAGGAACAACAGGGGGGTGTCAACCTGGTTCGCCAGCAGGATGAACTCCGTGGCCTTCTTCGACTCCTCCATGAAGAGGACTCCCCGGCTGTTGGCAAGAATGCCGATGGGATAGCCGTGCAGGTGCGCCCACCCGGTGACCAGGCTCGTGCCGTACATCGGCTTGTACTCGTCGAAACGAGAGCCGTCGACGATGCGGGCGATCACCTCGAGCGGGTCGAAGGGCACCCTGAGGTCGGCCGAGACGATGCCGAGCAGCTCTTCCGGGTCGTAGGCTGGCTCCTCCGGCGACCTCGAGGGACCGGGGCCGCGTTTGCGCCAGTTGAGATCCGACACGATCTCGCGCCCGAGGCGGATGCAATCGACCTCGTCGGCGGCGAGGTAGTCGGAGAGACCCGACACGCGCGAGTGCATCTCGGCTCCGCCCAGCTCCTCGTCCCCGGAGTCCTCCCCGGTGGCCATCTTCACGAGGGGCGGGCCCCCGAGGAAGACCTTCGCCGCCCGGTCGACCATGACGGCGTAGTCGCACATGCCCGGCACGTAGGCGCCCCCGGCGGTCGAGTTCCCGAAGACGAGGGCGATCGTCGGGATGCCGGCAGCCGACAGGCGCGTGAGGTCGCGGAAGCTCTGTCCACCGGGCACGAAGATGTCCGCCTGCGTCGGGAGGTCGGCGCCGCCCGATTCCACCAGATGGATCACGGGCAGGCGGTTCTCCATGGCGATCTCGTGCGCCCGCAGGCTCTTGCGAAGGGTGTAAGGGTTGGTCGTCCCTCCCCGTACGGTCGGATCGCTCCCGGAGATGACGCACTCCACACCGGAGACGACCCCGACGCCCGTGACACAGCTCGCCCCGACCTGGAACTCGCTTGCGTAGGCGGCGAGGGGGGAGAGCTCGAGGAAGGCTGTGTCACGGTCGACCAGCAGCTCGATGCGCTCCCGCACGAGCAGCTTGCCGCGGGCGCGGTGCCGCTCCCGATAGCGCGCACCCCCGCCCGCGCGGGCGATGGCCAGCTGTTCGTCGTGCTCTGCCAGGAGCTCGAGCGACTTGGCACGATTGGCCGCATAGGTCTCGCTCGAGGTGTCGATCATGCTCTCGAGAACGGGCAACTCCGTCCTTTCGGCGTGCACGGCCTTTCGGCCGTGCGTGGGCATCCGCGGGGACCTCTCGCCGGCGGCGCCGATGCCCCTCACCCCCACTGCTTCGTGAGGTGGTGCAACCGTACAGAATCGACGGCGTGGACATCGGAGTCGTCTTCCCCCAGACCGAGATCGGGCACGACGCCGGTGGCGTGCGCGCCTACGCCGAGGCGATCGCAGAGCTGGGCTACTCCCACGTCCTCGCCTACGACCACGTGCTCGGGGCGGACCCGAGCGTCCATCCCGATTGGCAAGGGCCATACGACCTGCACAGCTCGTTCTACGAGCCGCTCGTCCTCTTCGGCTTCCTTGCCGGGTTCACGTCGCTCGGCGTTGTGACCGGCATCCTCATCGCCCCGCAGCGCCAGACGGCCCTCATCGCCAAGCAGGCGGCCACCGTCGACGTCCTCACGGGCGGCAAGCTCCGCCTCGGGCTCGGCATCGGATGGAACAAGGTCGAGTACGACGCTCTCGGGAAGGACTTCTCTGACCGCGGCCGGCGCCTCGAGGAGCAGATAGGGCTGCTCCGCCGGCTCCTCACAGAGGAGAGCGTGACCTTCGACGGCCGCTACGAGCACATCCTCGGTGCCGGCGTTTGCCCGTTGCCGCCGCAGCGACCGATCCCCATCTGGGTGGGCGCGTCGAGCCGACCGGCGCTCCGCCGGGCGGGGCGGCTGGCCGATGGCTGGTTCCCCCTGGTCGTTCCCGGGCATGGGCTCGAAGAGGCGGTCGAAGAGGTCCGAGCGGGTGCCGAGGAGGCCGGGCGGGATCCGTCCAGCCTCGGCATGGAGGGGCGGGTGAACGCAGGCGCCGGCCCGGACGACCTCGTCAAGCATCTCGATCGCTGGCGGGCGGCCGGTGCCACTCACCTGTCGGTCAATACGATGGGCGCCGGCCTGTACGGAGCGGACGCCCACATCGCCGCCTTGGCGGTCGCCGCAGAGGTGGTGGTGTAAGGAGGGATCCGGTGCGGGGTGGTTTCGGCTTTCTCGCCGGCACCGCTCGGGCCGAGCGACCCGAAGGCCGACTGCCAGGATGCGCATGGTTTCGTGCCTGAGCCGGCCTTGTCGAGGACACTGCCGCTGTGGCCGCGGCGCGCCAACCAGTTGCCGCCTGGTGTTTCGCTTGCAGCAGCTCATGCGGCGAGGCGCTCGGACACACCCCAGGACGGGATCTGCCAGGCGGACGTATGCACGAGACCGCGCGCTGCGGGGCATCGGGCGCAGAGCAACGGGTCGAAGGCCAGCTGGCGCCGGGCGACCCAGTACGCCGCGGTCGCCTCGTTGTGGTCCGGCCGGACGAGGCGCCCGAGGGGAACGATGGCGGCCACCCGCCCACCGCCGCGGGAGACGGCCGCTGAAGCGCTGAAGGCCCGCGAGCCCGACACGAACATGTCGTCGACGATCAGGACCGTCCTTCCTCTCAGTTCCGCCCCTCCGCTCAGTTCCGCCCCTCCGCTCAGTTCCGCCCGCAGGGCCGCCGGCGGCACGAGGCTGTATCCGCCTGCGCTTGCCTGCAGTCGGCGCGGCGGCCGTACGCCCGGGTGGAGGACGGCGGCGCTCTCGAAACGATCCGAGTCGCCCACAGCGGCTTCGCAGATCCACTCGAGCGGGTGGTGTCCACGCCAAGACGGGCGCCCGCCCGCCGAGGAGGGCACCGGCACGACGAGGGCACGTCGCGTGGTGCTCGCTCTGCCAAGCAGGCAGCCGGCATGGGCGTCGAGCCAAGCGGCCAGCATCTCCGTCAGCGCGGCGGCGCGAGCGGCCCTGCCAGCGGCCGTCGCACCAGCCTTGTAGTCGACGAGGGCTCGGTGCACCGGCGAGCGGAGACCGAAGAGGAAGATGGGCACGACCGGGGGCAGCGGCCCTAGTTGTTCGCCCGCAACCCGGCAGCTCCAACACGTCAATCGCCCGGGTGCCGCCGGACCGTGGCAAACGGAGCAGATGGCGTAGCGCGTTGGCGCCTCGCTGCGCTCCGTCTGCGAGGGGACAGCGAGCCTCCCGCCGAGCGGTACTTCGACGCAAAGATGCGGTGCCATGATTCGGAACGCTACGAAGGGGGTGCGCGTTGCCCAGGTGGCGGCGCGCGCCCGGCCTCGACTCGCCCTCGACCCGGCGCTCGACACGACGGCGGGGCGGGTGCGTGCCCGACACGGCCTCCGAGCCGGTGCGTGCTCGACTTCGCCTCCGGGCGGGTGCGTGCCCGACGTCGCCTCCGGGCGGGTGCGCGCCCGACACGGCCTCCGAGAAACCCGACTATTGTCATCGGCATTCGCCGCCGAGAGCGGGAACGCCCTCGGCGACACTGCCCAACGAGCATCCGTCCCTCAACAATCAGCACGACAGGAGAGAAAAATGGCCCTGCAACTCGGTGACACGGCTCCGGACTTCACCGCCGACACGACCGAAGGAACGATCAACTTCTACGAGTGGCTCGGAGACGGGTGGGGCATCTTGTTTTCCCACCCGAAGGACTTCACTCCGGTCTGCACAACCGAGCTCGGTGAGGTCGCCCGGTTGAAGGACGAGTTCGCCAAGCGGGGCGCCAAGGTCATCGGTGTCTCGGTCGACAACGTCGATTCTCACAAGCGCTGGAGCCAGGACATCGAAGACGTCACCGGCAGCAAGCTCAACTACCCGCTCATCGGCGATGAAGACCGCAAGGTGGCGGACCTCTACGGGATGGTCCACCCGAACGCCAGCGACACGCTCACCGTCCGCTCCGTCTTCGTGATCGGTCCAGACAAGAAAGTCAAGCTCACGATCACCTACCCGGCGAGCACGGGGCGCAACTTCGAGGAAATCCTCCGGGTGCTCGACTCTCTCCAGCTCACGGCGAACTACTCGGTGGCCACGCCGGTCAACTGGCACGAGGGTGAGGACGTCATCATCGTCACGGCGGTGAGCGACGAGACGGCGAAGGAGAAGTTCCCGAAGGGGTTCAACGCGGTGAAGCCGTACCTGCGTTACACCCCGCAGCCGAACCGCTGAGCACGGGCCGCTCCGGCGGCCCCTAGCGCCGGTGGCTCCGGCTCGGGGTCTGGCTCCGGCTCGTGCTCGTTCGGTGCTTCGGGCCGAACGATGGCAGGAGAATTTGCGTTCTGATTGCCCAGGGTGACCGGACACCGGTCACCCTGGTCGCGCCAGGCACACGGTTCGACCGATCGGGCCCCGCAACGTCGCGCCAGGCACACGGTTCGACCGATCAGGCCCCGCCACGTCGCGTCAGGCACACGGTTCGACCGATCAGGCCCCGCCAGGTCGCGCCAGGCACACGGTTCGACCAGGCGAGCCCGCTCGGCGCCAGCGAGGCGACCGCCTTCACGCCTAGCTGGCGTCCTCGACCTGGTAGACGGTCATGACCACCGAGCTCGTCGAGGTCTGGTCAGAGCCGGCCAACGCGGGAGAAAGCTTCGGGTTCACCGACGTGATGACGATGGCGACGCGCCATTGGTAACCGTCGCTGCCGCTGCGCTGGCCGATCATCTCGGGGTGGCCACTGGCCGACCCGTTGAACTCGATCGACCACTTCGCGCCGACGAGCTCCTTCGAGTAGAAGAGGGCAACGGTGGCGCTCGTGGCCGGCACGGTGAACGTGACGCTCCGCTCGAATTGGTCTGAATTGGCGTCCTCGTCCGAGTCGCCGACGTACACCGAGTTGGCCGGCACCGTGAGGGCCTTCACGACATCGGGCGGCGGTTCGCCGGCCGCCTCGATGTGGCGAAGGTCGCCGGCGGCTGGGATGGCTTCGTAGGGGACGCCCGGCACATTCGTGGCGAGCTGCGACGCCGGAGCGTGAGCTGAGGGAGTTCCGACGACTGCCAAAA
>DASPSK010000384.1:0-11384 GCA_035623975.1 Acidimicrobiales bacterium
CGAGCGCTTCTTCCGCGAGCTTCGCGTCGAGCGCATCTGGGAGGGCACGAGCGAGATCCAGCGGGAGATCATCGCCCACCAGCTCGCCAAGCGGGGGGTGCGAACGCTCGCGTAGTGCTGCGGCAGTCTCAGCCGCGACCAGCTCAGCCGCGGCGACCTAGCGGGCCGACACCACTTCCTCGCTGCGAAGCGGCAAGCCGCTGTAACCGCGCGCCACCATCGTGATGAACTGGTACACGCCCTCTTCCTGATCGGACAGCACGCCCGCGACGGCGTGCTCGCTGCCGAGGCCCCGCTGCACCGACTCACACGCCGCGAAGTCCTGCCGGTTGGTGATGTCCCAGAAGTCGATGGCGTACGACGGGTCGAAACCCTCCGCCTCAAGGTCCTCGGGCGCGAACGCCCAGCCGCACTGGATGCGCGTCCGGTCGGGACCGAGGGGCGTGAGGAGGTGCGTCATGACGAAGTCCGGGTGAGGGCTGATGAGCAGGTTCGGGAAGAGGCCGATGTAGTCGACGATGCGGCGCCGGTGGGCGTCGAGACCGGGCAAGGGCGTCCCGAGCGAGCGCCCATCGAGCGACATCGTCTCGTAGCCGTCTCGCAGCTCCATCCAGCCGCCCGACCAGGCCCCCTGGGGCGGGCGGATGTAGGTCTGCCCGCTCAGTGGTGAGCTGGCGGCGCACAGCTCCGGGTGAATGAGGCCGCAGTGGTAGCACTCGTGGTAGTTCTCGGTGAGGATCTTCCAGTTCGCCTGCACGACGTAGTCGTGACTGCCGCCGAGGCGCAACCGCTCCGGCGCGTATGGGCCGATGATGTCCTCGAGCCCGGCGACATGGTCGCCGAACGGCCCGGCCGTCCCGGACCCGTCCACGAAGATCCAACCGTGCCACTCCGCCGCCGGCAGCTGCACGAGCGAGTTGTCGGCCGGGTCGAGGCCCATGGCGCCCGCGTCGAAACTGGGCGCCTTGCGCAACGACCCATCCAAGCGGTACGACCAGCCGTGATAGGGGCAGAGCACGATCGGGCGGTTGACGGTCGGCTCTCCTGAACCGAGCAGCTCGTGGTTGCGATGCCGGCAGGCATTGGCGAAAGCCCGCAGCACGCCCTCGGAGTCGCGGATGAGGAAGACGCCCGCGTACCCGACCGACTCCGCCCGCTGATCGCCCGGGTTGGGCATCGAGTCGCTGCGGCCGACGCAGAACCAGCTCGCCGCAAAAAAGTTCCGCTGCTCCCAGGCGAAGACCTCTTCGCTCACATAGGCGTCTCTCGGGAGCATGCGGCTCTGGCCGAAGGGACGCAACGCCAGGTCGAGCTCCCGCGCCTCGAGGGGCGCGGTTTCGCGCGCCCACCCGTCCGAGGATCTTTGATTGACCATACAGTCAATGCTAGGGCTCGAGGAGGAGCCGCAGCAAGGGTCGGCGACAGCGGCTCAGCCGGCCGAGCGTGCCGCTCGAACCGCCCGGGCCGCCTCGGCTGCTACGTCGTCTGCCTCGCCGGAAGGCCCCGCCCTCATCGGCTCGGGCGGCGAGCCTGCCGCCGTCGCCGCCGTCGCTGGCGGCGCGTCGACGGTCGCCCGGCGCCTGGGCTTGGGCCTGGGCGTCGAGGTGGGCCGGCGGCGTGCGCCCCGACCCGCCGCCTCCAGCAGCTCGTCGAGCGCCTCGTGCAGCATCTTCGGCATCTCGGCGATGGCGGGGACGGTCTCGCGGCAAGCGTTGAGGCCGAAGTAGACCATGCCGCAGTAGCTCATCACGGTCATGTTGAGGCCGACGCCCTCGGTGACGGGACCGAGCGGGTACATGGCGACCATGCGGGCGCCGGCGAGAAAGAGCGGGAAGGGCGGCCCGGGCACGTTCGAGACGGTGACGTTGAAGATCGGGCGGAGCCGATCGAAGACCCGCATGGAGGCGGTGAGGCGGGCGGCCCGTCCGATCAGGGCGGGAAAGGTGAATTCGGTCCAGTCCGTCAACGTGGAGGCGCCGATCAGCCGCTCCTGGGTCTTGGCACCGCGCATGCACTCCGCCACCGCCTCGAGACGCTCGAGGGGATCTTCGAGGTTGGTGGCGAGCGACGTCAGCATGGCCGAGATGCGGTTGCCGTGCTCGTCTTGCTCCTCGCCGGTGCGCACAGACATCGGGACCATGGCGACGAGAGCGTCCTCGGGCAGCTCACCGTGGTCGAGCAGGTAGCGCCGGAGTGCCCCGGCGCACACCGCCAGCACGACGTCGTTCACGGTGCAGCCGAAGTGGTTCTTCACGGTCTTGAAGTCGTCGAGCGGCCGGGCGGCCAAAGCCACCCGCCGGTGCGGCGTGATGGCGCCGTTGAGCGAGGTCTTCGGCGCGCTGAAGGGGGCGGGCGGAGGGGCGACGCCCGAGTCACTGTTGTGCTCGGAGAGGTGGAGGGCGGTTTCGACGACACGGCGGGCCGTCTTGGCCGCCCGCAACGGACGGCCGACGAGCGAGGCCATGGCGAGGGCGATGAGGTCGGCGTCCGTGGGGAGCTGCTCGGGCTTCCAGGTGTCGACGATGAGGCGCTCGGGCGGATCCGCCTCGAGGTCGAGCAGCGTCGCCATGATCTCGGCGCCGGAGACGCCGTCGATGGCGGCGTGGTGCATCTTGCCGACGAGGGCGAAACGCCCGCCTTCCAGCCCCTCAACGACGTACATCTCCCACAGCGGGCGGGCGCGGTCGAGCGGCAGCCCACCCACCTGCGCCACGAAACCCGCCAGCTCCTCCGGCCCACCGGGCGTCGGCAGGCATGCCCGCCGCACGTGGTAGTCGAGGTCGAAGTCGGGATCCTCCACCCACATGGGGTGGTGGAGCTTGAACGGGACCTCCACGAGGCGGCGGCGGAACGGGGCCGCCAGCGGCAGGCGGTTGGCGATGAGGTCGCGCACCGAGTCGAAGGAGAGGCCGCTCTCGCCCGGCTCGAGCACGTACACACCCGTGACGTGCATGTGCGAGCTCGGGGTCTCGAGGTAGAAGAACATGGCGTCGAGCCCGCTCAAACGCTGCATCTCGCCCTCCTCGTCTCGTTTGCCGCGCTCCGTCGGGCCGCTAGTCGCGGCGCCGCCCCGGCCTCACCTGCCCGAGTGCCCGAAACCGCCCTCGCCCCGCTCGCTCTCCGCCAATGCGGCGGCACTCACGAGCGTGGCCGTCTCGAACCCGACGACCACAAGCTGCGCCACGCGATCTCCACGGTGCACCTCGTATCGCTCGGTCGGATCGGTGTTCACCAGTATGACCCCGACCTCCCCCCGGTAACCAGGGTCGATCAAGCCGGGGGCGTTGAGGCAGGTCACTCCGTGAGTGAGCGCCAGCCCGCTGCGCGGCACGATGAGACCCGCATACCCGTCGGGAAGCTCGAGGGCGAGCCCCGTGGGCACGAGCGCCCGCCCGCCGCCTGGCTCGAGGACGACGTCGTAACGCGCCAGCAAGTCGAGCCCGGCATCGCTCGCCCGCGCCCGCGCCGGGATCGGGAGCCCGGGGTCGAGCTGCAGCACGGGGATCTCGGTCACGGCTGCAGGGTAGTGGAGCGCCACTACGATCCCGAGGCGTGCTCGTATGGATGGATCTCGAGATGACCGGACTCGATCCGCAACGCAACGTCATCGTCGAGATGGCAACCCTCGTGACCGACGACAATCTGAACATCGTGGCCGAGGGACCCGATCTCGTCATCGGTGCCTCCCCCGAGCAGCTCGCCGACATGGAAGAGGTCGTCCAGCACATGCATACCGTGTCCGGCCTGCTGCCGGAAATCCTCGTCTCGACAATGACCGTCGAGCAGGCGGCCGCCGAGACGCTCGAGTTCGTCCGCGCCCACGTCCCCGTCGCCGGCGTCGTGCCGCTGTGCGGGAACTCGATCGCCGTGGATCGGCGCTTCCTGCAACAGCACGCCCCCGAGCTCGAGAGGTGGTTCCATTACCGCTCCATCGACGTCTCGACGGTGAAGGAGCTCTGCAAGCGCTGGCGGCCTGACGTCTACGCCGGGCGGCCGCACAAGCAGACGGCTCACCGGGCGATGGACGACGTGCGCGAGAGCGTCGCCGAGCTCACCTACTACAAGGACCGGTTCCTGGCAGACGGGGTCGCCGAGCCCTCCGACGCCGAGGGCACGAGCCTCGCCGACGGTTCGAAGGAAGGCATCGAGCAGAGCGAGCCGGGCGAGGCCGCCGCGACCGCGAACGGTGCCAGCGGGTGAGCGGAGCGGCTGACCCCGGCAGCGCCGCCAGCTGACGGACCCCGGCCGGCGCCCCTTTCACGGCCGCAAGCGCTTGCGGGCCCTCTCGATGGCAGCCGCCCCCCGGGCGCGGGCGACCGTGCTCCGCCGTGCCCGGATGACGGTGGCGTAATCGTCGAGGACGTCGCGGGCCGTCTGGTAGCCCTGCTCCATCCACTCCTCCGTCTTCGAGAAGTCGGCCGCCTCGCCCCGTCCGGCCCGCAGCCCCTCGAAGACGACGACGTCCACCCCCGGCCCGACGCCGGCGAGATCCCGCTTCAGCCGGCCGGTGAGGGCGACGCCGAAGGCGGCGAACATGGCCTCGTACGGGCGCGTGAAGACGGGGACGGAGATGTCGACCGGGCCGCACAGCAACACGAAGACGCGCCGGGCGCCGGCCGAGAGCGCCGTCGCCAGGGCGACGTTGTCGAGCACGCCCCCGTCGAAGTAATGGAAGCCGCCGAACTCCATCGGCGGATAGAGGCCCGGGAGGGCGGCCGAGGCGAGCACGGCCTCGACGGCAGGGCCCTCGGTGATCCACTCCTCGGCGCCGTCCTCGAGGCGCGTGGCGACGAGGACGAGGGGCACGAGCGACTCCTCCACCCGCTCGAAGCGAAGAAACCCCTTCACCACCTTCCGCAGCCCCTCGATCGGGTAGACCGCCTCGCGCCGTTGCAGGAAGCGCCACGTGCCGTCGAAGCGGCCGCGGGGGAACACGTCCTCGGTGACGATCCTCCGCCAGACGTCGCCGGCGAGGTAGACGCCTTCGATCGTGGGCGCCCCGGCGAAGGCGGCGGCGTTGACGGCACCGATGGACGTGCCCACGAGGAGATCGGGGGCGATGCCCCGCTCGCAGAGCGCCCGCAGCATGCCGACCTGCACGGCTCCCCGGTTGGCACCCCCGCCGAGAACGAAGGCGGTGCGGATGCGGCGGTCCCGCCAGCTGAGCCTGGGAAGCCCGGAGGGCGCCGTCGCCCGCGAAGACGCCGGGCTCGTCGTGACGACGCCCCCGCCGATGTACGACTCGGCCTCGATACCGAACACGGGCATGGCGTGCTGGGGCCTGTTGCTACGGGACGGCGACGACGACGCGCCCGCGAGTCCTGCCGGCGAGGATCTCCTCCGCCAGGGCGGGCACGTCGTCGAGCGAGACGTCCTCGGCCATCTCGTCGAGCAGCTCCCTCGACAGCTCCCGCGAAAGGCGCTCCCAGGCGACTTTCCGCACCTCGATCGGGCAGCGGACCGACTCGACACCGGCGAGGGTGACGCCCCGCAGGATGAAGGGATGGACGGTCGTGGGCAGGTCGGCGCCGCCGGCGAGGCCGCAGGCGGCCACGCAGCCGCCGTAACGGGTCTGGCGCAGGAGCGTCGCCAACGTCGTGCCCCCGACGGCGTCGACACCCCCCGCCCACCGTTCCTTGTCGAGCGGCCGCGGTGGGGCCTCGGCGAGCTCCGCCCGCGGCACGAGGCTCGTCGCCCCGAGGCGGCGCAGGTAGGCCTCCTGCTCGCTGCGGCCGCTCACGGCGGCGACGTCATAGCCGAGGGTGGCGAGGATGGCGACAGCCACGCTGCCGACACCGCCGGCAGCTCCGGTCACCACGACAGGCAGGCCGCCCGTGCTGGCCGGCGCGAGGCCGTTGTGCTCGAGCGCCATGACGCACAGCATCGACGTCAGCCCGGCCGTGCCGATGATCATCGCCTGCCGGGTGTCCAAGCCGTCGGGCAGGCGGACGATCCACTCCGAGCGCACGCGGGCAAGCTCGGCAAAGCCGCCGAAGCGCTCCTCACCGAGCCCGAAGCCCGTCACGATCACCTCGTCCCCGGGTCTCCAGGCGGCCGAGTCGGACGACTCGACGGTGCCGGCGAGGTCGACGCCGCACACCATCGGGAAGGAGCGGACGACGCGGCCTTTCCCCGTCACGGCCAAGCCGTCCTTGTAGTTCAAGCTCGACCAGCTCACGCGGATCGTGACGTCGCCCTCGGGGAGCTCTGTTTCGTCGATCGTGGCGAGCCGCCCGCCTCGGCCGTCGGGCTCGGCCGCCAGCACGGCGCGGAGGCCGCTCACGACCCCTCGCCCACTTGCCCGCGCGCAAAGGAATTTCGCACCATGGGGATCACACTAAGCCGTCGGCCTCCCGTCGCCCCTCGCGTTCGAGTCGCCCCGGCTGCCAGTTCGCACCACATTCGACGAACAACCCTTGACATTTCCGAATCCCCGATTCGGTATGGACCTTTTGCCAGTCGCGTCGTATCATTCCCGACCGGACGGGCAATCCAAGGAGGGGGCTATGTCGAGCAAGGCTTGGCGGATCGCGGTTTCTTGCACGTTGATCGCCGGGATCAGCGTGACAGTACCGCTCGTCGTGAGCGGCATTGTGTCGGCGACGACACCCATCCCGGACAAGATCATCTATGTCCAGAAGAGCGCCCAGCAGAAGACCGGTCCGTTCGTCGAGTACATAGGAGCCAACGGCACGACGCTGACGCAATCCATCTCGACGGGCAGCGGCTCGTGCTTCAGCTCGACGGACACGAACCCGTCCTCACCCCTGCTGCCGATCACGGCGTCCTACTACGGAACGGGCCAACCGCCGTACTCCGGCACGGCGAGCCCCGCCTCGGTGGGCAGCGCGGTTTTCGGCGGCGTGGCCGACACTGGTGTCTGCGTCAACTCCAAGACCTCCCCCGGCTACACGATCCAGCCGAACGAGGGCCTCGTCTTCAGCGTCGGCAGCAACTTGCTGACAGCCGGCCGGCTGTTCAATGAAGCGACCATCCCCCTCAAGCGCATCGACAACACGAGGGGATCCCTCACCGGCGCCTTCATTCTCCGACGGGCGAACTCGTCCGGCGTGGAACAGACCGTGGACACCATCCCCTTCTCCGTTCCCCAAGCGGGCACCGAATCGGCCGGCGACGACAACGACTGCCCGGACACGAGCACCAGCGTCGTTCCCGCCGCCGATCAGTTCAATCAGCTTGAGATCCAGGTCGACTCGCCGTCGACGGGAGCGATCTCGGTGATCGGCCCGAACTGCGACAACGACGACGACGCCGACGACCAGGCCGTGCCGACGTTCTACCTGGACACCGCCCCGACGCTCACCACGACCGCTAACCCGACCTTCACTGTCGGCGTCAACAGCACATTCACCGTCAGCGCCACGGGGTACCCGGTCCCGACCGTCACCGACTCCTTCGCCGGGTGCGCCACAACCCTTCCCACGGGTCTCACCTTCACCTCCGGCACGGGCTCCGCCACGCTCTCGGGCACGCCGGCAGCCGGCACCGGGGGCACCTACACGCTCTGCATCAACGCCACCAATGCAGCCGCGTCCGCCACCGAAGAGCTCACGCTCACGGTTGATCAGGCTCCGGTCATCACGAGCGCCAGCAGCACGACCTTCACCGTCGGGGGCGGGTCACAATCGTTCCAGGTGGCGGCCACGGGGTACCCGGGTGTCTCCTACAGCCTGAACTCATCGCCCATTACTGCCTCCAACGGCGGTGGCACCTGTACGCCAACGCCCCTGCCCGGCGACGGCGACGTGTCCTTCAGCTCCTCCGGCCTGCTCTCCGGTACACCTGCAATGGCCGACGACGGCACCTACACGCTCTGCATCGTCGCCTCCAACGGGGTCTTGCCGAACTACGTGCAGCAGTTCACGTTCACGATCAACGACGCTCCCGCGATCACGAGCGCCGCCAATACGACCTTCACCGTCGGGGGCGGGTCACAATCGTTCCAGGTGGCGGCCACGGGCTACCCGGGTGTCTCCTACACCCTGAGCTCGTCGCCCATTACTGCCTCCAACGGCGGTGGCACCTGTACGCCAACGCCCGTGCCCACCGCCGACAGCGTGTCCCTGCCCTCTGGCGACAGCGTGTCGCTCAGCTCCGCAGGCCTGCTCTCCGGTAACCCGCTGGCGGGCGACGGAGGCACCTACACGCTCTGCATCGTCGCCTCCAACGGGGTGTCTCCGGAATACGTGCAGCAGTTCACGCTGACGATCGACCAAGCGCCTTCCATCACGAGCACGGGCACGACCTTCACCGTGAACGGCGGCCCGCAGGCGTTCCAGGTGCTCGGCGCCGGCTATCCGGCCCCGTCGTACAGCCTGAGCTCCGCCCTCGTCACCGCCTCCAATGGCACCCAGTGCACGCCCACGCCGCTGCCCACAGATGGCAGTGTGAGCTTCTCCTCCGGCGGCATGCTCACGGGCGACCCAGAGACCGGTGACGGCGGGAGCTACACACTCTGCATCGTCGCCACCAACAACGTGGGGGCGCCATACGTGCAGCAGTTCACGCTCACCATCGACGAGGCGCCATCGATCACCAGTTACAACAACGACATCGTCCCGGCCGGCGATGCCTTCAGCTACCTCGTCACCGCCACGGGCTTTCCGCCGCCTTCGTTCTCGATCGACGGGAGCCCGCCGGAGGGTTGCCTGTCGCCGTCGGAACTTCCAGGCGATCTGGCGCTCACTCCGGCGACTCCTCCGCCTGGCGCCACGGCCGCGGCCACCTTGTCGAGCGAGGAGGGACTCGCTGCTGGCAGCTACTGCTTCCAGATCGACGCCACAAACGTCGCCGGAGAGGCCACCCAGCTCTTCACCCTGGACGTGACTTCGCCTTCGACTCCGCTCCAGGCCACCGTGACCGAGCCCTCGGGCGACACGGTCTCGGCGGGGCTCGCGCTGGACACCGGCAGCAAGAGCTTCACGGACTTTACTGCGGGGCAGACTGAAGACGGCCTGGGCACACTCGGCGTGCCAACAACAGTCCAGTTCCTGACCGAGGGGACTTCGACGTACACAGCGACCCTGGACGTCAACTGGGGCGACCTCGCGTACTGCGTTCCTTACGCTGGGACGTCCACGCCGACGTGCTCCCCGGCCTACATAGTCACGACGAGCGGCGACACGCCGATTCTCCCTTGCGTGAGCGGGGCCTTCCCGGCAAACCCGCCGGGGGGCTGGTGCTCACTGAGCGCCGACTACACCTACCCGTACGTCGATGGCGTCGAGTACACGAACATCGTGGAGGTGCTGCAAGGCTCCGGTGACCTCACGATCACCCATCCGTGACGAGCGGGGATCCCTTCTCTGAAAGGAGCGGCCTCAAAGCGGGAAAGGCGACAATGCCCAGCTGGTCGATGAGGCGTTCGCGCTCGTCGACCAGTTCGGGCGGCTCCGCCCCGCCGGCGATCGAGCTGCGCAGGACGAGCAGCAGGACGAGATCCAGATAGGTCCCCGCCGCCCGCGCGAGGGGAAGGGCACGATCGATCCGTTCGACGAGACCCTCCCGCTCGCCCATGGCGGCGAGCGCGCTCACCTCGACACGATCGAGCAGCACGCCGGCCGGCGTACCCTCGAGCGCCGCCCCGGCGCGGGCACGGGCCGATGCGACCACCTCCAAGGCCGCAGCAGGGCGGTCAGCAAGCACGTGGGCCTCGGCCAGAAAACCGCGTGCCTCGATGCCCGCCAACGGTCCGCCTGTTGCGTCTTCCATCTCGATCGCCCCGCTCAGAAGGGCGACGGCCTCGGCGTCCGAACCGAGCTCTGCCACCACGCGGCCGAGCTGGATGACGGCGGCAAGCTCCAAGGTGGCATATCCGAGGCCCTCGAAGGTTCGTCGCGCCCGGCGTAGCGAAGCCTCGGCTTCCTCGAGACGCCCCTGATTCCCGTACACCTCCCCGACATTCATCTCACTGATGGCGGCGCCGGCGATGTCGCCGGAAGCCAGCGCAACCTCCGCGCTGCGGCGAAACAGGCCCACGGCGTCGTCCCAGCGGCACTCAAAGTGCGCGAGGACCCCGAGGTTGCGCAGCGCCGCGCCTATGGCGGGCCGGTCGCCGAGTGCCTCGAAGATCTCGAGCGCCAGTGCGAACTGCTTCGCCTCCTCGATCCGCCCGAGGAAGAGCAGGGCTTCGCCGGTGAGGGTGTAGGCCTGGCCGATCGCTCGCTGTTCTCCGATGGGTTGCGCCCGCTCGATCACCTGGCTGCACAGGCTGAGGACGTCACCATATCGGCCCTGGCGGGCGCGTATCTCTGCTTCCCTCGCCAGCAGCTGCACCTTGACGGCGTCGGCCTCGCTGCCGGTTTCTCCTTCCAGACGGGCCAGGGCGTGGTGCAGGAGCCGGATCGATGAGCGGTACCGCCGCTCGAACTCGCCGACGACGCGCGCCCGCTTCTCCATGTTCCTCGCCCACGCCAAGGGATCCTCGACCACGATGGACGCAGCCCGTCGATAGGCGTGCTCCGACTGGTCGTAGTACCCGAGCCAGAGGCGGGCGTCCCCGAGCTCTCGCCACACCGAAGCAACCTCCGCCGCGCTGAGCCCGGGGAGGGATCGGGCGGCTTCGACCGCTCGTTCCAGGTGAAGGGCGGTCTCGCCCGGGGCGAACATCTGCTGGGCCAGCTTGGCGGCGAGGCGCGAGTAACGCCAGGTCTTGTCCCACTCCTGGGCGCGGGAGAAGTGGAGCGAGAGGGCATCCGCCTGAGCTTCCGCCTCGAACCCGGCACGCTCCTCGATGACCCGGCCGGCCAAGCTGTGCAGCTCGCGGCGGCGCTTGTAGGCGAGCCCCTCGTAGGCGGCCTCGCGCAACAGCCCGTGGCGGAATTGCAAGCGCCCCTCGACGACGCCGACGAGGTAGTCGGCCAAGTCACGCCGGACGGACTCGTCGAAGTCGAGGCGCTCGTGCTCGAGCACGTCCGCCAGCAGCTGCTCTTCGAAACTGTGGCCGAGCACGGCGGCGTGACGGAGCACGTTGCGGGCGAGGGGCGCAAGGGTGTCGATGTCAGTGTTGGCGACGGCGTCGAGCGACTCGGGAAGCGACTCGAGGCCGCTTGAGCGGGCCACGCGCACGAGCTCCTCGAGAAACAACGGGTTTCCCCCCGCCCTTGCCACGATGACGCCGTTCTCGTGCGGCCGGAGCGGAGCCGCCGCCGTGGCCGCATCGATGAGCTCCTGCGCCGGCTCGTCCGGCAGCGGCCCCAAGTCGATCGTCACATCCGCACGCGGGTGAAGCCCGCCGGCGACCGGACGGCGCGTGACGATCACGAGCCAGCTGCGGCTGGAGGCTCCCATAAGGAGCCGCTCGACGAGCCCCGAGCTGGCTTCGTCGAACCAGTGGGCGTCCTCCATGAGGACGAGCAGCGTGT
>DASPSK010000388.1:0-3707 GCA_035623975.1 Acidimicrobiales bacterium
CGAGAGCTCGGACTACCCGAGGGCGACACCTCGACGCTGGTGAGCCCGCCGTGACGAGGGAACACGGCCTTCACCTGCTCGAGCAGATGCTGCGCATCCGCCGCTTCGAGGAACGTTGCGTCGAGCTCTACAGCCGCACCGCCATCCGCGGGTTCCTCCACCTCGGAATCGGGGAGGAGGCCTGCGCGGTCGGCGTGATGGAAGCGCTGAGACCCGAGGACGCCGTCGTCGCCACCTACCGGGAGCACGGCCATGCCCTGGCCCGGGGCATCTCCATGCGGGCTGCCATGGCCGAGTTGGAGGGCAAGACCGAAGGTTCGAGCCGGGGCCGGGGGGGCTCGATGCACATCTTCGACGGCGGCGCACGCTTCTACGGCGGCAATGCCATCGTCGGCGGCGGGATACCGCTCGCCGTCGGGCTGGCACTGGCGGACCATCTCGAGGGGCGCCAGCAGGTGACCGCCTGCTTCTTCGGGGACGGCGCCGTGGCGGAGGGCGAGTTCCACGAGTCCATGAACCTGGCCGCCCTCTGGCACCTTCCCGTGCTGTTCTGCTGTGAGAACAACCTCTACGCGATGGGGACCGCGTTAGCGCGCTCCGAATCGGAGACGGACCTCTCGCTCAAAGCAGCCGTCTACCGGATGCCCGCGTGGGACGTCGACGGCATGGACGTCGAGGCCGTCGAGGAAGCGGCACGTCGTGCCGCCGAAGCCATCAGGGAAGGTGGAGGACCCCACTTCTTGGAACTGCGGACCTACCGTTTCCGCGCCCACTCCATGTACGACCCTGACCGGTACCGGGACAAGGCGGAGATCGAGCAGTGGAAGGCTCGCGACCCCATCCCTGCCCTGATCGCCACGCTCAGCGCCGCCGAGCTCCTCACCGACGAGGACGTCGAGGAGCTCGAGAGCGCCGTGGGCGCCGAGCTGGACGACGCCGTGGCCTTCGCAGACGCCGGGACCCTCGAAGGAGTCGAGGACCTCGAGCGGTACGTCGTCTCGGAACCGGGAGAGGCACGGTGAGCCCTACGACGACCTACCGGGAGGCGATGCGCGAGGCCATCCGCGAGGCGCTCTCGCGCGATCAGCGGGTATTCCTGATGGGCGAGGATGTCGGCCCCTACGGCGGCTGCTACGCGGTCAGCTTGGGGCTGCTCGAGGAATTCGGGCCCGCCCGTATACGCGACACGCCACTGTCGGAGTCCGCGTTCGTGGGTGCCGGGATCGGTGCCGCGCTCGGGGGGATGCGCCCCATCGTCGAGATCATGACGGTGAACTTCAGCATGCTCGCCCTCGACCAGATCGTGAACAACGCCGCGACGCTCCTCTACATGTCGGGCGGCCAGTGCAACGTGCCGATAGTGATCCGCATGGCAACCGGCGCCGGTCGGCAGGTGGCGGCGCAGCACTCGCACAGCCTCGAGGCTTGGTACGCGCATGTCCCGGGCTTGCGCGTCCTCGCCCCCGCGACGGTCGAGGACGCCCGCTGGATGCTCTGGCCCGCGCTGTGCGACCCCGACCCCGTGATCATCCTGGAGCACGTGCAGCTCTACAACGCCGAGGGTGACCCCGGCGACGGCGCCGGCATCGACCTCGTGTCGGCGGCCACGCGCCGGAGCGGTGACGACGTGACGATCGTCGCTTGGGGAGGCACTTTGCGCGTCGCCCTCGAGGCGAGTGAGCTCCTGGCCGCCCAGGGGGTCCAAGCCGAAGTTCTCGACCTCCGCAGCCTGCGACCGCTGGACTCGGACAGTGTGGTCGCGTCGGTCAGCCGCACCCACCGGGCTGTGGTGGTCGACGAGGGCTGGCGGACCGGAAGCGTCTCGGCGGAGCTGGCTGCCCGCATCACCGAGCAGGCCTTCTACGACCTCGACGCGCCGGTGGCCCGGGTGTGCAGCGCCGAGGTGCCGATGCCCTACCCCAAGCACCTCGAGGAGGCCGCTCTCCCACAACCAGACCGGGTCGTGGACGCGGTGCGGCAGCTGGGGGCGTAAGTGGGAGACTTCACCATGCCCTCCCTCGGGGCCGACATGGAGGCCGGTACCGTCACCCGGTGGCTGGTGAAGCCCGGCGACGAGGTCCACCGCGGCGACATCGTGGCGGTGGTCGAGACCGAGAAGTCGACGATCGAGGTTGAGATCTTCGAGAACGGGGTGATCGAGGAGCTGGTCGTGCCAGAAGGTGCCCGCGTACCCGTGGGCGCGGTCCTGGCACACGTCTCGGGCGTCGGCGCAGCACCTCCGACAACACGAAGGGTCCGCCGCCCCGAGGCGAAAGCCCCACGGCCGACAGCCCGGCGGCCCCCGTCGGTGCCGCCACCATCCCCGCCTCCGGTCCGGTCACCGATCGTGCGGCACCTCGCCGAGCAGCTCCACGTCGACACGGCATCGCTTCCCGGCCGCGGGCCCGGTGGCTCAGTCACGCGTGAGGACGTCCGGCGCGCCGGCGAGAAGCACCCCGCCGGGCCGCCACGACCGCGCTCTTCACCCCTCGCCCGGAAGCTGGCGGCCGAGCTCGGTGTCGACCTGCACCAGGTGGACGGGACGGGCCCGGGGGGTGCCGTACGCGAGGAGGACGTCCGCCGGGCCGCCTCTGGGGCTGCGCCACCTGCCGCTGTACCGGTGGCGGGCGCCGCGGACAGGCGCCTCAGCATGCGCCGGGCCATCGGCGCTCTCATGGCCCGCTCCAAGCGCGAGATCCCGCACTACTACTTGAGCACGACCATCGATGCCACCGCGGCGAGCGCGTGGCTCGAGCAGGCGAACCTGGAACGGCCGGTGACGAGCCGCCTCGTGCTGCCCGTCCTGCTCCTCAAGGCCACGGCCCTGGCGGCCGCCAAGGTCCCCGAGATGAACGGCTTCTACGAGAACGACACGTTCGCCCCGAGTGAGGCCGTGCACGTGGGAGTGGCGATCTCGCTGCGCACGGGCGGTGTGATCGCACCGGCGATCCACCACGTGAACGCGCTCTCGCTCGACAAGCTCATGACGAGCCTGCACGACCTCGTCGGGCGTGCCCGATCCGGGGTCCTGCGCAGCTCGGAGATGAACGACCCGACGATCACGGTCACCAACCTCGGGGACCTCGGCGTCGAATCGGTGTTCGGGGTCATCTACCCGCCGCAGGTGGCTTTGGTCGGCTTTGGGCGGCTCACCGAGCGCGTCGTCGCCCGGGACGGCATGATCGAGGTGCGACCTTGCCTCACGGCGACGCTCTCGGCCGACCACCGGGCGAGTGACGGCCACCGGGGGGGACGCTTCTTGACCGAGATCGACCGCCTCCTTCAGGAGCCAGCCAAACTATGACCGATGACGAAGCCCGTCAGCTGATCCGAGCAACGCTGCACCAGGTGGCGCCCGATGCCGACCTCGAGGACGTCGGCCCAGACGAGACCCTGCAAGAGGCGCTCGACCTCGACTCCATCGACTTCTTGAACCTGATCGTCGGCCTTCACGAGGCTACGGGCCTCGAGATCCCCGAGCGCGACTATCCCCACTTCTCGACGCTCGAGGGCGCCATCGCCTACCTCGTCTCGGCGACCTCCGCCCAGTAGGACCCCATGCCGTCACTGAGCGAGCTCCTGCGGAGGTTCCGGTTCCACGGTGTGCCCGGACGCCCGGCGCTGATGCCCGTCCCGGTCGACCGGAGGGCTGAGCTCGCGGCGGAGCTCGTCCCGGTGTTCGCCGCGCTGGCAGGCGCGCAGCGTGC
>DASPSK010000405.1:0-8156 GCA_035623975.1 Acidimicrobiales bacterium
GTCGTCGTGGTGGTCGGCTTGGCCTTTTTCGGAGCAGTCGTCGACGTGGCCCTCGGGACAGTGGTCGTGGTCGTCGTGCTCGGCCTCGTCGTGGTCGTCGTCGCTCGCTGCGGCCGCGTCGTCGTCGTGCTCGAAGAGGGAAGCGTGGTGGCATAGGTAGTGGTGGTGATCGCCGTGGTCGTGGGCGCCGGCGGGGCCGTGGTCGTCGTGGCGGCGGCGAGGGCGTTCTCCTTCTCGTTTCTCAGGCGGGCGACCACGTCCTCGGCCGCCGAGAGGGACGACTCGGTGAGACCCACCTTGAGCGTCTCGATCGTGGAGAGCAGCAGCTCGTTCCGGTGCACCTGGGTCGTCTCTATGAGCTGGGGTTTGAACCAGAGGATGCCGCCCGGCTGCCCCTCGTAGATGGCGACGGCGTCGCCGTTGAGGCCCACGAAATACGACGACTGATCGAACCAGATGACGGCGCCGACCGTGCCGGCGAGCAAGCCGGCGAGCAGCACGATGAACAGCGCCACCCGGAATGTGACGATGCGGTCCCTCGTCGCCCGGGCGCGCCGCTGGGGGACGAGAAGGACCGGACGGCTGTGCGCCCCGCTGAACCCGTCGCGGCCGGGCCCGTCACCCTCCCGCCAGTCGCCGCCGGCCCCCATGCCGATGGTGCCGTCGATCGAGGGCGGCGGCCGCCGCTGACGCACTGTCATACTCCGGCCCTTGCGGTGACGCGGCCCGTCACTCTCGCCTTCGTCGGCCGCTGCCGCGGCGCCCGTGCCCGCGGCCACCTCGTCGATCAAGAACGTGGCCTGCGTGTCCGGTCCGCTGGCGTTACCCGTGTCGCGGACTCTGGCCTCGGCCCCGACCGTCCCGGCGATCCCGAGGCCGGTGCCGGACCCCTCGGAGTCGCCCGGCCCGCCCGACCGCTCGCTGCCGCCCGCGGCCGGCCCCTCGCCGGCGGCCGGCCCCTCGCCTGCAACAGCGGCGGTGCCGAGGGCAGCCGCGGCGGCTTCGCCGGCGGGCGATTCGGACACGACCGAGCTGTTCGCGACCACAGGGCTGGAGGTGCTGGCTGCTGAGGATGGCGGGGGCTCCGTGACCGGAATCGCCTCGGTGAGCTCGGGAGTTCCCACCACCGGGTCCTCGGGAAGGGGCGCGCCCGGCGGGACGAGCTGGATCGGTGCAGCGAGGGGGTCGTCGTTGGTGTCGACGACGTCGGCGACGACGACCGTGACGTTGTCCATTCCTCCGTGCCCGAGTGCCCGGCCGACGAGCTCGGCGACAGCCTCTTCCGGGTTCACCGCCGTCGTGAGGATGTCGGCGATCTCGGAGTCCGGCACCTCGTTCGTGAGGCCGTCGCTGCAGAGAAGGAACCGGCTCCCCACCTCGGCCTCGAGGTCCCAGATGTCGAGCGCTACTTCGGCCTCGATTCCGAGCGCCCTCGTGAGGACGTGCCGGTGCGGATGGACGGCGGCTTCCTCCGGCGTCAGCTCGCCCTGCCGCACCATCTCTTCGACGACGGAGTGGTCCTCCGTCAGCTGCCTGAGCTGGTGCGTTGTCCGATCGAGCAGGTAGGCGCGGGAGTCCCCGACGTTCAAGAGCATGAGATGGACGCCGGCATCGCTCTCCCCGTCCGCCACGAGCGCTGCCGCCGTCAAGGTCGTGCCCATGCCGTGCAAGGTGCGGTCGACGCGGCTCTTCCGCCAGACCGCCCGGTTGGCGCGACGCGCCGCCGCGACGAACCCATCACCGCTCCGGTCGCGGGCGAAAGCCTCGAGCAGCTCCTCGATAGCGGTCCGGGAGGCAACCTCGCCTCCGAGGTGCCCGCCCATCCCATCCGCGACCGCCACCAGGTCGCCACTCACGAGGGCGAGATCCTGGTTCGTGGACCTGACGTAGCCCGTATGCGTCTCCGCGGCGGCGCGGAGCACCGTCATAGAGGTTGAACCCCGTGGGCGGCCGCTGGGCAGGCCCGCAAGGTCATCGCGCCACCTCGAGAATCGTGCTGCCGATCTTCACGTGGTCTCCGCGCTGCAGGCGCTCAGGCGCCGCCACCTTCGTGTCGTTCAACCATGTCCCGTTCGTGGAGCCGAGGTCCTCGAGCCAGAGCTCGCCGTTTCTGCGGTAGACGCGGGCATGGATCGAGGACGTGAAAGTGTCGTCCTCGAGGGAGACGGCGCAACCGGGCGACCGCCCGAGGGTGACCTCCTCACCGAGCTCGAACACCCGCCCCCGGCGTTGGGGCGGATCGACGACCTTCAGCTTGAGGGGCACGGAGCGGTCGCTCCCGAGCGGCAGCGGCTTGGCGGCCACAGGCTTGTCACCCCGAGAACGACGCATCTCGACCAGCACCATGCGGGCGGCATAGAGGAAGAAGAGCCAGAGCAGCCCGAGAAGGAAGTATCGGAGCAGGTGGAGCAACGCATGGGGCATGACTCGTTCCGCCGGCTAAGCGGGCTCGAACCTCAGCGTCGTGGTCCCGATTGTGATCCTGTCTCCCGGCAGGAGCCGATGCTCACGGACGGTGACGCCATTGACCTTCGTTCCGTTCGTGGAGCCCAGGTCGACGATGACGACGTCCAATCCCTCGCGGCGGATTTGGGCGTGCCGGCGCGAGACGTTGGGGTCCTCGAGAGCGATGGCGCACTCGGGCAGGCGTCCGATCGTGACGATCTCGTCGGCGATGCCCACCCTGCGACCATCGGGCAGGACGATCCAGTCGGAGGGGCCCCCGGCACCCTCGACCCAGTCGCTTTCGATGGCGAACGTGCTGGTAGACAAGTCAGGATCTTCATGGATGACGATCTCGACCGGCCCGAGGAACTGATAGCGCTCCTGCCCTGCGTGCTCCCGCACCGCCTCGATCAGCTCGCGGTTGAGGACCTCACCGAAATTCTCGAAACGCTCGTAGTCCGCTGTCGCCAGGTACACGTCGAAATGGTTCGGCGCGATCAGTCCCTTGATACCGACCGTGCGGCGGAGATCCATCTCCCGCGTCAGTCGGCGCCCAAGCTCCACCGGCTGAAGCTGACCGCGAAAGGCCTTGGCGAACGCGCCCTCGACGAGCCGTTCCAGGCGGCGCTCGAACTGCTGAAGTCCCATTCTGAGAATGAGGATACCGGCCGTGGGCATGGCCAAGTGGGCACGTGGCGCTTTACGGTCCTGGTAGAGACGTCTCGACGACGCGGCTATCGTCGTGCGAACGGGGCGAGTGGCGGAATTGGCAGACGCGCAGGATTCAGGTTCCTGTGTCCGCAAGGACGTGGGGGTTCAAGTCCCCCCTCGCCCACCGGGTTGACCTACGGGTGACCACAGACGTCTTCAACGTGGGTGTCACTGCCAAGGGTTACGAGAAACGGCGTGCACTCGCCTAACGAGCTGGCGTCGTCTGATCCACAAGGAAGTCGAGGTCGCAGCCCTCATCCGCTTGCAGGACATGCTCGATGTAGAGGGATTCGTAACCACGAGCCGGAGTTGGGCGTCCAGGGCGAGGCTCGTGGGCGCGCCGGGCGAGTTCCCGCTCATCCACGAGCAAATCAAGAACGCCACGCCGGGCATCGAGGAGGATCTCGTCTCCATCTCGAACGAGACCAATGGGGCCTCCGATGGCCGCTTCCGGGGTGACATGGAGCGCGACGGCACCGAACTCGGTACCACTCATCCGTCCGTCGGTGACACAGACCATCTCGCGGACGCCAGCTTGGCGGAGGGTGATCGGAATCGGGATTACGTCTATCTCGGGCATGCCCGGGGCACCCACCGGCCCGGCGTTGGGAAGGACGAGAACCGTATCGGGCGTGGCGTTGAGGTTCGGGTCAAAAGAACGCTCGAGCGCCGTGCGGTAGTCATCGAAGACGAGCGCCGGCCCCCGATGTGTCCACATCTCGGGCGGTGCCGCGGAGCGCTTGAGCACCGATCCCCGAGGTGCGAGCGACCCACGCAGGACGACCAGGCCCCCCTCGAGCTCGAAGGGATCGTCCAGGGTCCGCAGGCAAGGGTGGGGCCTCCCGCCAGCGGTATCGGCAACTTGGCCGACGGTTCGACCGTCGCCCGTGGCGGCGTCGCGATCGAGGAGCGGAGCCAGCACCCGCAGCAGGGCCGGCACCCCGCCCGCTTCATCGAAGTCCTCCAGGCTGAAGGTGCCCGAAGGACGCACTCCCAGCACCTGCGGTGTCTGACGGCTGATGCGCTCGAGTCGATCGAGCCCGAGCGTGAGGCCCAGCCTGCCGGCGATCGCCTCCAAGTGGATGACGGCGTTCGTCGATCCCCCCATCGCCACAAGGACGTGCAACGCGTTGTCGAAGGCCGCTTCGGTGAGGACCGCGTCGGGGGTGACTCCCGCTTGCGCGAGTGCGACGGCTCGGGCTCCGGTCATTTCCGCCAGGCTGCTCCGCTGAGCGTAAAGGGCAGGAACCAAGGCCGATCCGGGCAGAGCCATCCCGAGTGCCTCGGCCATGACAGCCATCGTGTTGGCCGTCCCCATCACGTTGCACACACCGACGCTGGCGCAAAACACATCCTCGAGGGTGTCGACCTCCTCTGAGCTCATTCGGCCCTCGAGGAACTCCGCCGCCAGTGTCCAGCCGTCGTCGGTGACGACGGGCGCGCCGCGAAACCGCGCCCTGCTGCGTGGGCCGGCGGTCAACATGATCGCCGGCTTTCCCGCGCTGGCAGCGCCCATCAGCTGCGCGGGGACGGTCTTGTCGCAGCCTGCCAACAGCACTACGCCATCGATCGGGCTACACCGGACCATCTCCTCCACGTCCATCGACATCAGGTTGCGCAGGAGCATCGTGCTGGGGGCGACGAACTGCTCGTGCAGCGAGATGGTCGGGAACACAAGGGCCGTCCCTCCCGCCGCTGTAACTCCCCGCCGCACCGCTTCGGCCAGGTCCCGCAAGCCCATGTTGCACGGGTTCAACTCGCTCCAGCTGGAACAGATTCCGATGATGGGCCGGCGTCGTACCGCTTCGCGACTCAGCCCACCCGCACGCAAGAACATCCGCTTCGGCCCGCCTGCGATGGGATCCGAAAACACTGCGCTGGTCATCGGTCCCGACGCACCGGCGATGTCCGCACGACTGCTCATTCTTGGACTCCTTGTTCCTCACAACCCGTGGCCAGGATCAACAGGCTTACCAGGACTTGCATAAGACGCGACGGCGTCCTCAGACGATGTCCGACGCCACTCGTGAAACGATGAGGCGATCACAGAAGGAGAAGCGACGATGGAGCTGACCCCAGGCGACGGCGAGTTTGTCACCGCCCACCCGCACGCGGCCATGATCACGGTTGGCGTCGACGGCCGCCCCAAAGCTGTGAAGATGGAGGCGGCCGTGGTCGAGGGCTGCCTCGAGAGTGCCAGCCATGCCGACAAGGTGCGTACCCGACGGCTTCGGCGCGACCCGCGTTGCACGCTTTACTTCGCCGACGACGAGCACCGCTGGCTCAGCTTGGAAGCCGACGTAGAGATTGTCGCTGGGCCGGATGCACCGGCACAGCTGCTGCGCTACTTCCGGGTCCGAGACGGCAAGCCCACCGAGCTGCTCGACTATCACAGCGACCGTAGCCACTATACCAATCTCGACGACAGAGCTTTTCAGAAGGTGATGGACGAGGAAGACGCCGTCCTCTACCGCTTCACGGTCACCAAGTCCTACGGGAACCGCTGACGCCGTCGCCGGTAGCCCTGGCGCGGTTGACCTAGGGGTACAGAGGTGACCTTTGGCTCTAACGACCAGGTCAGAGCGGTTTCATGCTTGATGTGTGACGACGGTCTTAGGTCGGCGCGCTGAGCCGGAGGCCGGGACCCTCCCTCCGCTGATCGAGATGCAGGGTGTGGAGAAGATCTACTGCACCGGTCCTGTACGTCACCCATGACATGGCGCTCGCCTCGCGCGCCAAGAGGATCGTCACCATCAAGGACGGGCGGGTGACAGCGGATGAAGCGCGCTAGCCGTATCAGCGCGCTCACCCGCAAATCCTGGACCGACCTGTCGCGCCGTCCGGCCCGGGCGATCCTGACCATCCTCACTCTGGCCCTGGCAGTAGCGAGCTTCGGCATCCTCGCCCTCCCGACGCTCGCCAATCGGGCCATGAGCTCCGAGGTCGCGAACGCCCGCCTCTACGACCTTCACATTCCCATCGACGAGACCATCCTGTCGCCGGCTCAGCTCCGCGCGCTGGCGAAGCTGCCCAACATCAGCGCTCTCAGCACCCGCACCCTGTTCATCACCCGCACCCTGATCGGCACCCGCTGGGTCGACACCGACATCTGGGGTGTGCCCGACTTCACCAACCAGCCCGTCGACCGGGTCATCTCGAGCGCCTGGCCGCGGGCCAACCAGGTGCTCGTCGACGTGCGCGATGCCATGTCCGGTATCTTGGCCGCCAGGACTGGCGAAAACCCTGCAGGTCCAGGCCGCCGACGGGATGTTCCGACCGGTCGAGGTAGCCGGTTCCGGCCGGGCCATGGCCTTCGACCAGGACACCCTGACAGGCGACCTCGTGCTCTACGCCACCCAGGAGACCGTGGACGGCCTCGGCGGGTTCAGGGGGGTGAACCTCCTCGAGTTCCGGTTGCGCGAGACGAGCCAATCCGCCGCCCAGGCGACGGTCAACCAAGTGCGCGCCTTTCTGGCCAGCTTGCCGAAGCCGACTACCTTCTCCGGCCTCCCCACCATCCGGGCACCAGGAACACCAGCCGCCTCGACCACGCCGTCGTGCGCTCCGGTGCTCTGCCCGCCCCGCTGCGGATCGGGGTGCGCAACGTCGCCCGCCAGAAGGAACGCAGCCTCACCACGGTCCTCCAAGTCGCCCTGGCGGTCGGCACCCTCCTCGGTCTCGTCTCGCTCGCCACGGCGGTCGCCCAGGTCACGGACCAGTCCTGGAACGTTCTCGACTTTGACATCTGGCTCGCGGCCCAGCCGGGAGGGCACCTGTACAGCGCGTCGGTGGTGAACGACATCCGGGCGCAGCCTGGAGTGTCGGGCGTCGAGGCGGCCGACTTCTCCGACATGACGTACCAGGGCCAGACCCTTTACACCTTTGGGGTTCACGCCGAGACCTTCATCCGCGAGCCCCTCACCGCCGGCCGCTGGATCAACGCCCACGACGAGGCCACCGCAGCCGACGTCGCCATCGTGGGCTCCGCCGCCGCCCGCCGCTGGCAGCTCCACCCAGGGTCCCGCGTCTCCCTCACGACCGCAGGCGGGCCGGTGAGCTTCACCGTCATCGGCGTGGGCGGCAGCCAGGCCAACAACGGGTACAACCTCTACACCAGCCTGCCCGCCCTCCAGCGCCTGACCCACCACCCAGGAATGGCCAACGCGCTGCTCGTCCGAGCCACCGACAAGAACCACGCCGCCATCGACGCGCTGGCCGCCCGATTGGAAGGCATCCTCGCACGCTCAGGTCATCCGAGCCAATCGCAGCTCATGTATGCCGGCAGGGCGACCGACCAGGCGTCTGAGCACAGCACGCTCGTCATCGTCGAAGGTATCGGCCTGCTCATCGTGGCCATCAGCATGCTCGGCTTGGTCAACGCCATCACCATGAACATCATCGAGCGCACCCGCGAGATCGGCGTGCTGCGCTGCCTCGGGGCGCGGGGCCGCGATCTCCGGCGCATCTTCCGCACCGAGACGATCACTCTTGCCCTCCTCGGCTTTGTCGTGGCAATCCCTCTCGGCTGGCTCATTGCCCACGCCCTGCAATGGCTGGTCCTGCATGTGGTCGGCCCGCAACTGCCTGCCCCCTACACGCTGGCGAGCATCGGCGTCGCCTTCGCCGGGACCCTCCTCCTCGCAGCGCTCGTGGTGATCGCGCCGCTTCGGCGGGCGACGAGACTCCGCCCCGGTGACGCCCTCCGTTACACGTAATGTGCGCGGCGAACTCATGGTTGGCGCAACGCTCCGCCCAGACGGGGACAGCACGGCTTGGGCAAGGTGCCGAGACACGAAGGAGTGCGCCTCCGGAGAAGGGACTCCTTACCTGGCCCGGCCGGGTCCTGCGGTTACGAACCACCGGCGGTATCGACCGATTGCCTTGGTGTCGCCGACCAACTTGCAAGAAGTCGGAGGGCCTCATGCGATGGCGAACCGGGCTCCGCTGAATAGACGTTGATGCGCTGACCTTCTGCGGGAAGCTCGAGAGCTTCGTAGGCG
>DASPSK010000411.1:0-2731 GCA_035623975.1 Acidimicrobiales bacterium
GGAGATCCGCGGCTGGCCGTCCGCCCCCTTCCTCTCCAAGGAAGAGACGGACGCGCAGTACAAGCGTCTGCTCGATGTGGCGCTCGATCCGGCGAACGCGGGCGCACTCAGGGTGGGAGTGGCCAGCCACAACCTGTTCGAGCTCTCCTGGGCGGCCACCGTCGCCGAAGAGCGCGGGCAGATCGAACGCGTGGACTTCGAGATGCTCGAGGGCATGACGCCGGCAACAGCCGAAGTGGTGGCGTCGCGCCTTGGCGGGCTGCGTCTCTACGCCCCCATCGTGCAGCTGACGGAGCTCGAGTCGGCCATCGCCTACCTGGTCCGGCGCCTGGACGAGAACAGCGCGCCGGAGAACTTCCTGGCCCACCAGTTCGACATGACTGTCGGATCGGCGTCGTGGCAACAGGAGGCGGCGAGATTCCGCCACTCGGTGGGCGACAGGTGGCTGCAGCCGGTGCGCACCCGCCGCAAACAGAACAGAGAGAACGACGTGCCGCAGCCGGCCGGTACTCGATTCGAGAACGAGCCCGACACCGACTTCGTCCTCCCCGCCAACCGCCGCTGGGCCGAGGCGCACCTCGAGAGCGTCGGGAGGGAGGGGCTTCCCGACTATCGGCCGGTCATCGGCGGCGGGGAATGGGAGGGGGCTGCCCGGGAGCGGGGAATCGATCCGGGTCGCCCGGGCAGCGCCCTCTACCGGTGGCTCTCGGCCGATGTCACCGCCGTCGAGGCCGCGGTGGTGGCTGCCAAGGCCGGACGCCAAGCCTGGGCTGCGACCCCCCCGGGCGAGCGCCGCGCTGTGCTGTTGGGCGCGGCCGACTCGCTCGTCCGCCGGCGCGGCCGCCTGCTGGCGGTGATGGCGTACGACGCCGGCAAGACCCTACGCGAGGGCGATCCCGAGGTTTCCGAAGCCATCGACTTCGCCCGCTACTACGCCGAGACGACACCGAGCGACCCGCAATTCCGGCCCCTTGGCACGGTTGTCGTCACCTCCCCCTGGAACTTCCCCCTCTCGATCCCTGCCGGCGGAGTGCTGGCTGCCCTGGCCGCCGGCAACGCCGTCATCCTCAAGCCGTCCTCTGACACCGTCGCCGTCGCTGCCGAGCTGGTGCAGGCGCTGTGGGAGGGCGGCATTCCGCAGTCGGCGCTCCATTTCGTCCCGAGCCGGGACCGTGAGGCGGGCCGCCGGCTCATCACGCACCTCGACGTCGACGCCGTCGTGCTCACGGGGTCGTTCGAGACCGCCCGGATGTTCCTCGGATGGCGGGCGACAGTGCGGCTCCACGCCGAGACGAGTGGCAAGAACGCCATTGTCGTCACGGCGACCGCCGACATGGACGAGGCCATCGCCGACCTGGTGAAGTCCGCCTTCGGCCACGCCGGGCAGAAGTGCTCGGCTGCCAGCCTCGGAATCGTCGAGGCTCCCGTCTACGACGACGAGCGGTTCCGCCGCCGACTGGCCGACGCCGTGAAGACACTCAAGCCGGGCCCGGGCTGGGATGTCTCGTCCTCCATGGGCCCGCTCATCCGGCCGCCCGACGCCGTCCTGGAGAAGGGACTCACGGAGCTCGGTCCCGGAGAGGAGTGGCTCGTCGAACCGGTTGCGCTCGACGAACAGCGGTATCTGTGGCGACCTGGCGTGCGTCTCGGTGTGCGGCCCGGATCCTGGTACCACCAGACCGAATGTTTCGGCCCGGTCCTGGGGCTCATGCGGGCGAGGGACCTCGACGAAGCCATCGCCTGGCAGAACGAAACGCCGTTCGGGCTCACGGCGGGAATCCATGCACTCGACCCTGCCGAGATCGAACGGTGGCGGGAGCAGGTCGAGGCGGGGAACCTGTATGTGAACAGGGGGATCACCGGTGCCATCGTCCTCCGGCAGGCCTTCGGCGGGTGGAAGCGATCGGTGGTCGGACCAGGTGCGAAGGCCGGCGGTCCGAACTACGCCGCGAGCCTCGGTGAGTGGGCTGCTGCCGGAGAAGAGGACCGGTCCGCCTACCAGGCGGGGTGCCACCGGGCGTGGGAGGAGATGCGCAGGGCGGTCGACGAGAGCGGGCTCGTGGCCGAGTCCAACGTGTTTCGCTACCGGGCCCTCCGCACGGCGATCGTCTGTCGAGGCGAGGCGGTGCCCGACTCGTCGCTGTCTCTCGCCCTCGTTGCCGCCGCGGTGGCCGGCACAGAAGTGGCCGTCGTGTCGCCGTCCGAGCTCGGTGCCGGAGCCGTCGCAGGCCGGCACGTCGACAAGGTCAGGCTTCTCGGCGCCGTCGATGACGAGGTGCGGCTCGCCGCCATCGACGCCGGCATGTGGGTGGACGACACGCCCGTGGCCGAAGACCCTCGGCGCGAGATGCTGCGCTGGGCACGCGAGCAGGCGGTGAGCGAGAGCCGGCATCGGCACGGGAACGTCACGCCGCGCCGGCCCGGGCTCGCCGGATGGCCGCCGCCCGCTACGCCTGCGTAGTGCCTCGAGGTGAGCCGCTCAGTTCGACCTGCCGCCCGGACCAGCCTCGGCCTGATGCTCCGTCATCGCCGCGCCGCGGCCCGTTCCACCTCGTCCTGAAGCTCCTTGGCGCGAGCCCGCATGCGCTTGGCCTTCTGCGCCCGCTCGTCGCGGAATGCCTGAACCCTGGCCAGGATGTCGTCGAGCTGGGCGAGCAGCCGGGTGTTGGCGGTGATGGCGTCGTCGATCAGCCGCAGCTGGAGCTCCGGACGGGCGCTGGCGTGGTAGGCG
>DASPSK010000422.1:0-19259 GCA_035623975.1 Acidimicrobiales bacterium
GTCGTCGGGCACTCGTCCCCTCCGACGTGGACGTACTCCCAGGGGAAGACGTCGATGACCGCGTCAAGCACGTCGGTGCAGAACTTGAGCGTGGCCTCCTCGAGGTTGAGGACGTGGGGCGAGATGCCCCACGTCGTGAGGACCTCCCGCGGCTCGCGCGAGTTGCCCAGCTCGGGGTAGGAGGCGATCGCCGCCACCATGTGCCCGGGCATGTCGATCTCCGGCAGGACGTGGACGAACCGTTCGGCGGCGTAGGCGACGATCTCGCCCAGGTCCTCGGTCGAGTAAAAGCCCCCGTGCGGCTTCCCGTCGCCTCGCTCCGGGTGCTCGTCCACCGGTGACTCCCGCCTCCAGGCCCCGACCTCGATGAGGCGGGGGTAGGCCTCGACCGGGATCCTCCAGCCCTGGTCGTCGGTCAGGTGGAGGTGGAGCACGTTGCACTTGTGCATCGAGATCAGGTCGATGAGCTTCAGCACGAAACCCTTCGGCATGAAGTGGCGGGAGACGTCGAGGTGAACGCCCCGCCAGGAGAAGGCGGGCTCGTCGACGATCTCCATGCCCGCCAGCTCGACCGGGGGCGCCGGCTCGCGGGGGGCGAGACGCCACCACGAGTCGGGCAGCAGCTGGCGCAGCGTCTGCAAGCCGTGGAACACCCCGGCCGGGCTGGGTCCGGCCACGGTCACAGCACCGTCGGCGACTCGCACGCGGTAGCCCTCCTCCGAGCCGCCTGCGAGTTCGACCGTGCCCGAGCCCGGGGCCTCCGGATCGAGGGCGAGGCGCAGCTGGCTGCTGGAGGAACCGACCGGCACGAGCGCGACCCGCCACTTCGACCCCTGCTCGACGACGCGGCGGAACCAGCGCGCGACCGCCGCCAGCTCCTCGGGCGCCTCGATCTGCAGACCGTCGCTCCAGGTGACGCTGCCAGCGAGCAGGGCGAGGCGCCGCGGCGCCGGGACGAGCGCGGGCACAGAGGGGACGGCCCCGGTCATGCGGGCACGTTCCCGTTCGGGGCGCCGTCTCGGCCGGCCAAGGCCCCTGCCGGCGCCTCCGCCCCATCCGGGCGGGCAACATGACAGGCGGCAAGGTGGACAGGCCCGAGCGGGCGCAGCGCCGGCGTCACGCTCGCACACTCGGCAATCGCATAGGGGCAGCGCGGTTGGAAACGGCAGCCCTCCTTCGGGTTGACGACCTTCGGCGGCTCGCCGACGTCCGTGGAGCTCCCCACCGACAAAGGTGCCTTCGGATCCGGCACGGCGGAGAGCAGCAGCTGGGTGTAGGGGTGCTTCGGCCGCTGCAGGACGTCCTCGGTGGGGCCTTCCTCCACGAGGTGGCCGGCGTACATCACGAGCACCCGATCGGCGATGTAACGGGCGCTGGCGATGTCATGGGTGATGTAGAGGAACGAGACGCCCTCGCGCTCCCGCAGCTCGTTCATGAGATTGAGGACGCCGATGCGGATGGAGACGTCGAGCATGGAGACGGGCTCGTCGGCGAGGACGAGTTTCGGCCGGTAGGCGAGCGCCTGAGCAAAACCGACCCGCTGACGCTGACCGCCGCTCATCTCGAAGGGGTACTTCGACAGCATCGACCGCGCCGGGACGAGCCCGACCGCCTCGAGCACCCGTTCCGCCTCGAGCTGGCGCTCCCGGGAGCTCATCTCCGGGCGGTGCAGCTTGATCCCCCGCTGTATGCCGTGCGAGATCCGAAAGGCGGGGTTGATCGAGCTGTAGGGATCCTGAAAGACCATGGGGACCTTGCCTCGGTAAGCGAGCTGATCACGCCGGGAGCGCAGGGCGCGCAGGCTGCGGCCTTCGAAGACGATGTCCCCGGACGTGGGCTTGTAGACCATCGCCAACAGGCGCGCCATCGTGCTCTTGCCGCTCCCGCTCTCGCCGACGAGGGCGACGATCTCGCGCTCACCGATCGTCAGGCTGACGTCGTCGACGGCGTGCAGGATCTGGCGCGAGAAGTAGCCGCCGAGGCGGAAGTGTCGAGTGAGGGAGACAGTGCGAAGGAGGGGCTCGTGGTCGGTCACGAAGATCTCACCGTCTCGCTCAGGCCCGCGTCCTCGTACATCAGGCATCTGACGAGGCTGCCGTTGACCTCCAAGAGCTCCGGTGCCGTCGTCGTGCACGGCGTCATGACCGACGGGCACCTCGGGGCGAACCGGCAGCCTGCCGGCGGTCTTGCCAGATCCGGTGGTGCCCCGGGGATGCCGAGGAGATGCTCCTTCGCACCCCTGATCGACGGGAAGGCTTCGAGCAGGCCCCGCGAGTAGGGGTGAAGCGGCCGCTCGAACAGCTCTCGCGTCTCGCCCAGCTCCACGAGCTGGCCGGCGTACATCACCATGAGGCGGTCGGAGAAGTGGCTGACGAGCGACATGTCGTGGGTGACGAAGAGGGCAGCAAAGCCGAATCGGCGCTGCAGCTCCTTGATCTGCATCATGAGGGAACGCTGGGCGACGACGTCGAGGGCGGATGTGGGCTCGTCCATGATGACGAGATCCGGGGTGAACAGCATCGCCATGGCGATCATTGCCCGCTGCCGCATACCACCGGAGAGCTGGTGGGGGTAACTGTCGAGGTGCACCGGGTCGATGGACACGAGCCGCAGCACCTCCTCCGACCGGCTGCGGATCTCTGCCTTCGACATCGAGGTATGGGCGCGGCACACGTCCATCATCTGGGCGGCGACGGACTTGACGGGGTTGAGGGCGTTCATGGCGCTCTGCATGACGACGGAGACCTCGCTCCAGCGCAGGGCGCGCAGCTCCGAGTCGCTCAGGCGCACCATGTCGCGGCCCTTGAACACCACGCTGCCGCCCTTAAGGCCGGCCGGAGGGCTCAGCAGTTGGGCGATGGCGAACAGCAGCGTCGACTTGCCGCAGCCCGACTCGCCGACGATCGCCAAGAACTCGCCCCGGGCGAGCTCCAGGTCGACGCGGTCGACGGCCACGACCTCGCCTTCGTCGGTCTGGTAGGCGACCGAGAGCTCGCGTACCTGAAGGATGGCATCAACCATCGGGTGCCCTCTCGGGAGGGCCGAGGAGGCCGGGGGCACGAACGCCTGCGAACCTCGCCCCGCCGGCGAGCTCGGCGAGGGCCGGAACGTCACGGGGATCTCTCCCGGCGCCCCCAGCCAGGGTTCCCGAGCGCCGCACGGCTGAGGCCGACACCTTGCGCACCGGACGCAGCGCCGGGTTGCTGATCTCGTCGAAGGCGTAGTTGAGCAGGGCGAAGGCCGCCCCGAGAAGGGCGAGCGCCACACCCGGCATGATGGCCCAGGCCCACAGCCCTGAGCCGAGGGCGTTGCCTTGCTGGGCGGAGTTGAGCATCGTGCCCCAGCTGATCGTGTTCGGGTCGCCGAGGCCCACGAATTGCACGCCGGCGGCGGCGAGCACGGCGTAGAGGGCCGAGCCGAGGAAGCTCGCCACGATGAGGGAGGTCATCGTGGGCAGGATCTCGACGACGATGATGTAGATGGAACGCTCGCCCCGCACCCTGGCGGCCTCCAGGAAGTCGCGATGCCGCAACGACAGGGCCTGCACGCGGAGCTGGCGAGCCCCGTAGGACCAGCCGGTCACGACGAGCACGGCGGTCAGCACCCAGAAGCCGGCGTTCTGGGTGTAGGCCACGAGCACGATGATGAGCGGGAAGGTGGGGATGACGAGAAGGACGTCGGTGATGAACGAGAGCACGTCGTCCACGATCCCGCCCAGGTAGGCGGCCGACACGCCGACGATCACCGACACCACGGTGGAGAGGCCGCCGACGGCGAAGGCGATGAGGAGGGAGTAGCGCGTCCCGTAGATGAGCTGGGCCCACAGGTCCTCGCCGATCTCGTTCGTGCCGATGAGATGCCGAGCGCTCGGCCCGAGCAAGGGGAGGTAGGCGGGGGCGTTCGGGTTGTCCCTGGCGATGAGACCCGGGAAGGCCGCCAGAAAGCAGAACACGAGCATGAGCAGCGAGCCCGCGAGCGCCTTCGGGTTCCTCGCGATCGCCCGCACGAAGCGGAGACCGCCCCTCAGTGCCCGCGACCTGGGGCGGACCGTCCCGGCCGAGGTCGCCACGCTCATGCCTGCGTCGCCCGGGTGCGCGGGTCGAGCCAGGCGGTGGCGAAGTCGGCGAAGAGCACGGCCACGAGCACGGCCACGGTGATGAGGAGGAAGAGCGCCTGCATGAGCGGGTAGTCCTGGGCGTCGATCGCCTGGATGAGCAGGTAGCCCACACCCGGGTAGTTGAAGAGCCACTCGACGAGGATGGCGCCCGACACGACGAAACCCAGCGTCATGGCGAAGCCCGTCAAGTTCGGCAGGATGGCGTTGCGGGCGGCATAGTCGTACATGATCCGGCGGGGGGAGAGACCCTTGGCCCTCGCCATGCGCACGTAGTCCTCCGCCAGCACGGTGATCATCGTGTTGCGCATCGTCAGGATCCAACCGCCGATCGACGTGATGATGATCGTGAGGCCGGGGAGGAGGGCATGTTGCAGGATGTCCCAGATGGACGACCACGTCCACGCCGGCGACTGGGAGTACGCCCCCTCGAATGGCAGCCAGTGCAGGGTGAAGGAGAAGAGCATGAGCGCCAGCATCCCGACGAAGAAGTACGGGAAGGCGGTGGCGATCACGAACACCGGAGGCAGGACGCTGTCGAGCCAACCGCCGCGACGCCAGGCGCCGAGGATCCCGATGACCGTGCCGAGCACGAAGCTCAACACCGTCGTCACGCCGATGAGGCCGAGCGTGTAAGGCAGGCCGGACATCACCACCTGGTCCACCGACTCGGGGAAGGCCATGTAGGACACCCCGAAGTGAAGCGTCAGGCAGGCACCCACGTACTGGACGTAAGCGGCGATGAGGCTCTCATGCGTGTTGATCCCGAGTGCCACCTCGAGCGCGTGCAGCGTTGCCGGGCTGACGTTGTCCTTGCGGAACCTCTCCATCAGGCCGAGCACCGGGCCGCCCGGCATGATCCGCGGGATGAAGAAGTTCAACGTGATGCAGGCCCAGAGCGTGGCGAGAAACATGCCCAGCCTCCTCACGATGTACCTCATGCCGTCACCGGGCTCCCGTGTGCCGTCTCCGGCGGACACTCTCCCACCGGAACCGGCCTACTGGGTCCAGCGGAGGTGCAGCAGCACGACCTCGAGGTCGGGGATCACGTAGGGAGACGGCTGCGCATAGGGGTCCTGCGCCGTCGGCCATCCGCTCAGGTTGGCGGTGTCGTACTGGTACCAGTCGACGCTCTCCACCACGGGGATGACGGGCACCTCGCTCACCATGACTTTCTCCAGCTGGTCGGTGATCGACTCCTGCGTCGCCAGGCTCGTCGTGGCCGCATAGGAGTTGATCAGGTCGTCGACGGTGTTCGACTCCTGCCCGACCGTGCTTGTGTCGAAGCGCTCCCAGTTCGTGGCGGCCGTCTGCCCGATCGGTGCCGAGCTCGGGCCGTAGAGCCACTGCCGCAGCTCGTAGTAGGGAGTCGGCCCGCCTGTCTCGGCGTTGTAACCGAGCTGGAAGTCACCCGTGAACATGTCGGAGTCGTAGGTCGTGGACGAGAGCTCGTCGACCTTCAGCTGGATGCCGATCTGGGCGAGCTCGTCGGTGATGATCGTCAGGTCGTCGACCCAGTCCGAGTAGTCGCCGATGTTGATGACCGTGAAGGAGAGAGGCGTCCCGCCCGGGCTCTGGAAGACGCCGTTCACCTTCTTGTAGCCGGCGGCTTCGAGGATGGCCTCTGCCTTTGACGGGTCGTAGGGGTACTCGCCCGCGAGGGAGGCGTCGTTCCAGCTGCTGAAGGTGGGCTCGACGATGCCGTCCTGATTGGAGGGGGGCTCGTAGCCCGACTCTCCCAGCTCGGAGACCTTGGCTCGGTCGATCCCGAGGGAGATGGCCTCGCGGACCGGAAGCGTCAGCAGCTTGTCCGTCAGGTTCGGGAAGAGGCAGACGCTCTGCAGGGGTGGGAACCAGTCGTGGTAGTCCGGGCTCTTCGAAAGGTAGTAGCCCTGGATGTCCTCGATGTACTGCCCGCCCCACTGCGCCTTGCCGTAGGCGAGGTCCTCGTTCGCCGTCGTGTTCGAGGTGAAGGCGGGGTAGTTGACCGTCTCGATCTTCGGCAGCCCCTTCTGCCAGTAGCCGGCATTCCGCTCGTACTCGATGTTCTCGCCCGTGCACTGGTGCACCTCGTACGGGCCGGTGCCGACCGGGTGCGAGTCGGTGTAGCTCACGGGGTTCGAGACCTTGGACCAGAGGTGCTCGGGGACGATCGGCAACTGGTCGGCCACGTAGTAGAAGTAGGTGGCGGCCGGGGTCTTGAACTTGAGCACGATCTGGTCGGTGCCCTTCAGGCTGACACTGTCCAGCACCGCCCAGATGGAGTTCAGGTCCAGGGCCGGGTACCTCTTCAGTAGCTGGAACGTGAAGAGCACGTCGGCGGCACTGAACGGCGAGCCGTTGCTCCACTTGATGCCCGGGCGGATCGTGAAGGTGAGCGTGCGGCTGCCGTCGGACCAGGCGTAGCTCGTCGCCAGCCAGGGCGTCGTCTTGTCGTTCTGGAGGACGTTCACGAACATGAGGGACTCGTAGACGAAGCCGACGGACTCGTCGTCGTCGGATCCGTTGAACGGGTTGAACTGGCACGTCCAGTAGTTGCCCGTCTCGTTCGCCAACGTCACGCTGCCCCCGATGCCGCTCGAGTTCGTCGGTGGGGACGACGAGCTGGAGGCGGTCGTGCCGCTTCCACAGGCCGCGGCCACGAGGCCGGCGGCCAACAGGATGGCGAGAACCCGTGTGCGTCTCATCGTTACACCCTCCCCCGATCCTCGGACCGGTCCGAATTTTCCCTCTTGGCGCTGTCAGATGGTGGTTGTGCCTGCGAGCCACGGCGACCGTTGGGGCCGTCGCCGCCCGGCGAGTCCCGGCGGCCGTCGCCGAGACCGGCCGCGGCGGCTTCGATGCCGAGTGCGATCGCCCCGACAAGGGCGGCGTCGAACGGGTAGGCCCCGAGCACGAGCTCGGGCGGGTAGGGCACGTTGGCATCGAGGGCCGCCCGCAGCGGTCCCTCCAGCCGGGGCCAGGAGCGTGTCATGCCGCCCCCGACGGCGATGCGGGAGGGATCGAGCGCCACGGCGATGTTGACGAGCTGGAAGCTCAGCTCCCGCACGAAGTCGTCGATGGCGGCCGACAGACGTAGATCCTCGGCACTGAAAATCTCGGCGGCCGTGAGCTCTTCCCCCGTGAGCCGCAGGGCGGTGGCGGACAGGGCCATGCCGCTCACGACTTCCTCGAGGACGGCCCGATCGGCCCGGGCGAGCTCCAGGTCGGCCGGCTGGCGAAGGCAGTAGGCGATCTCGCCGGCGGCGCCATTGGCGCCGGAGACCACCTTTCCCCCGCAGACGATGGCGATGGCGAGGCCCGTCCCGAGGTTCACGTAGAGGGCGGGGTCGTGGCCGGCGAGGGCGCCCGAGCCCGCCTCGGCCTTGGCGGCCGCCTTGACGTCGGTGGCGACGCGCACGGCACGGGTGCCGAAGGCGGCCGCCAGCTCGAGGCCGAGCGAGAGGTCGCCCCAACCCGGGATGGCGGGCGCCAGGCGGATCTCGTTGGTTGCAGGGATCCCGAAGGTGCAGGCGCCCACGGACACGAGGTCGCTCCCGGCGGCGACCTCTGACAGCAACGCCTTGGCGCTGCTCACGCCGCGCTCGAGGTTCCGGTTCGCACCGAGGGAGGCGTCGGTCTGCACGCTGCGGCTCGCGAGACGGCGGCCGGAGAGGTCGGCCACGGCGGTGGCGATCTTCGAGCCCCCAAAATCGAGACCCAACACGACCGGTGCGCCCATGCCGCTCCCTTGCCCCCTCCGCCCGGCCGAGACGCCGGGACCGAACTAATAGTAAAGTACCCTATCATTTCTTGCTCGGCAAGTATCTGGCAGCATCGTTGTCTGTGCGGCTGACGCCACCTCCCCGGGCTCGACACCCTTGACGCCGGGCGCCGTCAGTCACAGGGCCGCCCGTCCCCAGCTCATCCGGGCGATGAACGAGCAGCTCCTCCTCGAGCAGGTACGCCAGGACGGCCCGCTCTCGCGTGCCGAGCTGGCTCGGATATCCGGCCTGTCCAAACCGACGGTGGCGCTCGCCCTCGCCAACCTCGAGCACGACGGGCTCGTACGCGTCGCCGGCCATCGCACGGGCGTGCGCGGCCCCGCCGCCGTGCTCTACGAGATCCGGCCCGAGGCCGGGTACGTGCTCGGCTTGGACATAGGCCGGGAGTTCGTGCGGGGTGCGCTCGCCGATCTCTCCGGCACGGTGCGAGCAAAAGCCACCCAGAAGGCTCATGCGAGCACGACGCAGGGTCGCTTGGCGGAGCTGGCCGCGCTCGCCGACGGCCTGACGGCCTCGGGCGGCGTGACCCGCCCGCGGGTCACCCAGACCGTGATCGGCAGTCCCGGCGTGTACGACCCGGATCGGGGCGCCCTCACGATGGCTCGGAACCTGCCCGGCTGGGAGCAGCCGATCGTGCTCACCGAGCTGCGGCGCCTCTTCGGGCGGAGCACGGTCGTGGAGAACGACGTCGACGTCGCCGCTTTGGCCGAGCGCGACCACGGGCACGGCCGCGGCATCGACACCTTCGCCTTCGTGTCGGTCGGCACCGGCATCGGCATGGGCCTGGTCATCGAAGGCAAGCTCCACCGGGGGGCCCACGGCACCGCCGGGGAGATCGCCTACCTACCGCTCTCGAACGGCGACGTCGACGCCGGCGAGGCCAGGCGGCGAGGAACCTTCGAGGCGGCGGCATCCGCCTCCGCCGTCGTACGGGCGGCGAAACGGGCGGGCCTGCGCGGCGGGCTCTCAGCCCGGCGCATCTTCGCCGATGCCGCCGGGGGCGATCCGGTCGCCCGCGAGATCGTGCGGGACGAGGCGACGCTCATCGCCAAAGCACTCACTTCGATCATCGCCGTCGTCGACCCGGAGCTGATCGTCCTCGGAGGCGGCATCGGCCGAGCCCCCGGATTCGCGGCCGAGGTCGGCACGGCCCTCGAGGCGCTCGCACCCGTCGTGCCCGAGATCCGCGTGAGCGCCCTCGGTGACGACGCTGTCGTCGACGGTTGCCTGGCGGCCGGCATGGAGCGCGCCTGGCATCGGGTGCTGGAACGCTCCTGAAGGAGGCATTGGCGGTGCCAAGGCGGCGCGTCATCCCCGCACCGCAGGCGTGACCTCTTACTATTCTCGCGGGATGCAGCCTTCGGAGACCGAAGCGGTACCCGATCCGGCGCTCTTCGACGCCGTCGTGAACCTGTGCAAGCGGAGGGGTTTCGTCTTTCCCTCGGCGGAGATCTATGGGGGAATCCGCTCCACCTACGACTACGGGCCGCTCGGTGCCCTCATGCTGCGCAACGTCCGCGAGGCCTGGTGGCGCTCCATGGTGCAAGAGCGCGACGACATCGTTCCCATCGACGCCGCCGTGCTCACGAACCGGAAGGTCTGGGAGGCCTCGGGCCATCTCGCCGCCTTCACCGACCCGCTCGTCGACTGCCGCAACTGCAAGGAGAGGTGGCGGGCCGATCAGATCGGCGACACGTGCCCCAACTGCGGCTCGAAGGATCTCACCGAGGCGCGGCCGTTCAACCTCATGTTCAAGACCTTCGTCGGGCCCGTGGAGGAGAGCGCGGCCGCCGCCTACCTGCGGCCGGAGACGGCCCAGGGCATGTTCGTCAACTTCCTCAACGTCCTGCAGACGACGCGCAAGCGCCCGCCGTTCGGCATCGCCCAGACCGGCCGGGCGTTTCGCAACGAGATCACGCCCGGCAACTTCGTCTTCCGCACGCGCGAGTTCGAGATGATGGAGATGGAGTACTTCGTGCCCCCGGCCGAGGCGGAGAAGTGGTTCGAGTACTGGTGCGCCGAGCGCCTCAGCTGGTACCAGCGTTACGGCATCCCCGCCGCCATGCTGCGCCTCCGCCAGCACGAGGCCGACGAGCTCTCCCACTACTCGGCGGGCACGGCCGACGTGGAGTTCCTCTACCCGTGGGGGTGGGGCGAGCTCGAGGGCATCGCCAACCGGACGGACTTCGACCTGCGCGCCCACTCGGAGCACTCGGGCACGAAGCTCGAGTACTTCGACCAGACGACGGGCGAGCACTACATGCCCTATGTCGTCGAACCAGCCGCCGGTCTCACCCGCACGATGATGGCCCTCCTGTTGGCCGCCTACGACACCGATGTCGTCGCCGGCGAGGACCGCACGGTGCTGCGGCTGCATCCGCGCATCGCCCCCTATTCGGTCGCCGTCCTGCCGCTCTCGAAGAAGGAGACGCTCACGCCGCTGGCAAGGGAGATCCTGCATCGGCTGCAGCGGCGTTTCGTCTGCGACTACGACGAGACGCAGGCGATCGGCCGGCGCTACCGGCGCCAGGACGAGATCGGGACGCCCCTGTGCGTGACGGTGGACTTCGAGACGCTCGAAGACCAGCAGGTCACCGTGCGCGACCGCGACTCGACTGAGCAGGTGCGCGTGCCCATCGCCGAGCTCCCCCAGACGATCGCCCGGCGGCTCGACGCGGACCTCGACCTCTGAGTCCTCGCCGGCTCCGGCGAGCCGGGGAGGGCAGGGACGTGCCTGGCCGTTTAGCCGCCCCGGCGAGGCCTCATTAGGCTCAACCCGGCGCCTCGCCATCGAAGCGGGCAATGCCAGAGAGGAAGGACCTTCATCCGATGGCCTACGTCTTCGACTTCGACCACGAGCACCCTCGTCCGCCCATGGAGCTGAAAGACCTCCTCGGAGGCAAGGGCGCCAACCTGGCCGAGATGACGTCGGTCCTTCGGCTGCCGGTGCCGCACGGCTTCACGATCTCGACAGACGCCTGCCGCGCCTACATGGAGGGCGGTTGGCCGGCGGGCCTCTCCGAGGAGGTGGGCACCCACCTCGAGCGCCTGCAGGACCGCATGGGCCGCAGGCTCGGGGACGCCTCCGACCCGCTCCTCGTCTCGGTGCGCTCAGGCGCCAAGTTCTCCATGCCCGGGATGATGGACACGGTCCTCAACCTCGGCCTGAACGACGCCTCCGTCCGCGCCCTGGCCGTCCAGACCGACGACGAGCGGTTCGCCTACGACTCCTACCGGCGCTTCGTGCAGATGTACGGGCGCATCGTCCTCGGCGTCCCGGGACCGGCCCTCGACGAGCCGCTCGAGCAGGCGAGGGAGAAGAGCGGTGCCAAGTCGGATGCCGACATCCCTGCCGATGTGCTGAAGACCCTCGTCGGGGACCTGAAGGGGGTCGTGCAGGAGGAGACCGGCACCGCCTTCCCCGACGATCCTATGGATCAGCTCCGCGGTGCCATCGAGGCGGTCTTCCGTTCCTGGAACGGCCCGCGCGCCGTCGCCTACCGGGTGCGGGAGCGCATCCCGAACGACCTCGGCACGGCTGTGAACGTGCAGGCGATGGTCTTCGGCAACCGCGACGACAACTCGGGCACAGGAGTGGGGTTCACCCGGGACCCGGCGACGGGCGCGCCCGGGGCCTATGGCGACTTCCTCGTGAACGCCCAGGGTGAGGACGTCGTCGCCGGCATCCGCAACACCCAGCCACTCTCGGACCTCGAGGGCCTCTTCCCCTCCATCTATGCCGAGCTGCTGGACATCTTCGCCCGGCTCGAGGCGCACTACCGGGACATGTGCGACACGGAGTTCACCATCGAGCAGGGCAAGCTCTGGATGCTGCAGACCCGCATCGGCAAGCGCACCGGCCGGGCCGCCTTCCGCATGGCCGTCGATATGGTGGCCGACCCCGCCATCGGCCTCAGCCATGACGAAGCCGTGCAGCGGGTGACCGCCGAGCACATCGACCAGGTCCTCCACCCCCAGTTCGCCGACTCGAGCGCACCGGTGCTCACCAAGGGGCTGGGGGCCTCCCCCGGGGCGGCCGTCGGCAAAGTGGTCCTCAGCGCCGACGACGCCGACGAGGCGGCTCAGAAAGGGGAGCACGTCATTCTCGTGCGCAACGAAACGAGCCCCGAGGACGTCCACGGCATGCTCGCCGCCCAGGGGATCCTGACGGCCCGGGGGGGCCTCGTCTCCCACGCCGCCGTCGTGGCGAGGGGCTGGGGCAAGCCGGCGGTCGTCGGCGCCGAGGCGATCCGGATCGAGGAGGCCGACAAGTCCTTCAGCGTGGGCGGCATCGTCGTGCGCGAAGGCGACGTCATCTCCATCGACGGCTCGACCGGGTCCGTCGTGCTCGGCGCGGTCGCCCTCACCGCCGCCGCCCCGCCGCCGGAGATGCAGCTGATCCTCGGTTGGGCCGACGACATCCGCCACGGGCTGCTCGGTGTGAGGGCGAACGCCGACACGGGGGCCGACGCCGCCAACGCCCGCCAGCTCGGGGCCGAGGGGATCGGGTTGTGCAGGACCGAGCACATGTTCCTCGGGGAGGACCGGCTCCCGATCGTGCGCCGAATGATCCTTGCGCCCACCGACGAGCAGGAGACCGCCGCCCTCGAGGAGCTGCGCGTCGCCCAGCGGGCGGACTTCTTACAGATCCTCGAGGCGATGGACGGCCTGCCCGTGGTCGTCCGCCTCCTCGACCCGCCCCTGCACGAATTCCTCCCCGACGTCGAGCAGCTTGCCGTGAAAGAGGCCACCGAGGGCCTCAGCTCGGAGGAACGCGCCCTCTACGAGGCTGCCCGCGCTTGGCAAGAAGTCAACCCGATGCTCGGCACCCGGGGCGTGCGTCTCGGGGTCCTCAAGCCAGGCCTCTACGCCATGCAGGTGCGTGCCCTCATGGAAGCGGTCCTCGACCGCGTGCGGGCGGGCGGCACCCCGGTCGTCGAGGTGATGATCCCCCTCACCGTCTCCCGCGAGGAGCTCGCCCTCGCTCGGTCCTGGGTCACCGAAGTGATCGCCTCGGTCGGGCAACACGCATCCGGCGAGGCCGAGCACGTGGGCGTCCTCATCGGAACGATGATCGAGACGCCCCGCGCCGCCCTGGTCGCCGGCGAGATCGCCGAGGAGGCCGACTTCTTCTCCTTCGGCACGAACGACCTCACCCAGATGACCTTCGGCTTCAGCCGCGACGATGTGGAGGGCCGCATGATGTCGGCCTACCTCGAGAAGGGCCTCCTCCGGGCGAACCCGTTCGAGCACCTGGACACGGTCGGCGTCGGTGAGCTCGTCCGCACCGCCGTCGACCGGGGGCGGGCGACCCGTCCCGGTCTCGAGTGCGGCGTCTGCGGCGAGCACGGTGGCGACCCCGCGTCCATCGACTTCTTCTTCAACGCCGGGCTCGACTACGTGAGCTGCTCGCCCTACCGGGTCCCCATCGCCCGCTTGGCAGCGGCTCAGTCCGTGCTGGCCGCTCGCGGCCCGACAGTGCCCTAGAGCTAGAGGCGGCGGCTCAGCGGGAGGGAGCGCCTCGCGGCTGAACCAGACGTTACCGTGCGCTCGATGGGCATTCCCGATGAGGACGTGGCGCAAGTCCGGTCCGCCACCGACATCGTGGCGCTCATCGGCGAGTACACGCCGCTGAAGCGCGTCGGGCGGAGGTTCGTCGGGCTGTGCCCCTTTCACAGCGAGAAGACCGGGTCATTCAGCGTCAACGGCGAGGAGGGCTTGTACTACTGCTTCGGGTGCCAGGCGTCCGGAGATGCCATCACCTTCCTCAAAGCGATCGAGGGGTGCGATTTTGTCGAGGCTGTGGAACGCCTGGGCGCCCGCGCCGGCATCACCGTGCGCCAGGAGGCGGGGGGCAGGACCCGGCACGACCACGACCAGACCGAAGCCCTGAAGGAGGCGATGCGACGGGCGGTGGCCTTCTACCACGAGCGGCTCCTCAGCCACCCCGATGCCAACCACGCCCGTCAGTACCTGCGATCTCGCGGCTACGACGGCGACGTCGTGAGGCGCTTCCGCCTCGGCTGGTCGCCCGAGCGCGGAGCCAACCTCGCCAAGGTGCTCAAGATGCCCGCCGCCGTCCTCTCCGCCGCAGGCCTCACCAACGAGGGCAGCTACGGCCCGCAGGACAGCTTCCGGGGGCGGGTGATGTTCCCCATCTACGACCCCTCCGGCACCCCGATCGCCCTCGGTGGCCGCATCCTCCCCGGGGGCACACAGTCCTCGGACGGCGCCGTCGCCGGCCCGAAGTACCGCAACTCCAAAGAGACCGCCATCTACTCCAAGCGCCGCACCCTCTACGGTCTCAACTGGGCGCGCCAGGGGATCGTGCAGGCGGGCGAGATCGTCGTCTGCGAGGGCTACACCGACGTCATCGGGCTGTTCACGGCCGGCATCCCTCGGGCCGTGGCCACCTGCGGGACAGCGCTCACCGACGAGCACTTCCAGGTGATCGCCCGTTTCGCCAAGCGCGTCGTGCTCGCCTTCGACGCCGACGCAGCCGGGCAATCGGCTGCGTCCCGCTTCTACGAGTGGGAGCGCCGCCACGATCTCGAGGTGGCCGTGGCGGCGCTGCCGGCCGGAAGCGACCCAGGAGAGCTGGCTCAGCTCGACCCGGAGGCGCTCCGCAAGGCGATCGAGGGGGCGCAACCGTTCCTCGGCTTTCGGGTGGAACGGGCGCTCTCCGCAGGTGAGCTGAGATCGCCGGAGGGCCGCGCCCGGGCGGCGGCGGCCGCCGTCGCCATGATCGCCGAGCACCCGAACGAGCTCGTGCGGGACCAGTACCTCGTCACGATCGCCGACCGCACCCGCATCGAGGTGGACCGCCTGCGGCCCTTCCTCGACCGGCCTGTGGCCGCCCCCTCCAAGTTGCAGATGGCGCCACGGAGGCAGCAGGGCAGTCGGGGACAGCGAGCCGCCCGGGACGGCCTCGTCCTCGCCATCCACGCGCCCTCCACGATGGCGGGCCGACTGGACGAGTCCTTGTTCGCCGATCCCCTCCAGCGGGCCGCCTATCTCGCCCTCGCCGGTGCCACGAGCCTGCACGAAGCGATCGAGGGCGCCGAGGAGGACGTGGCCGACCTCCTTCGTCAGCTGGCGGTGAGCGAGCCCGAAGCCGATGCCGATCCGACGATCGTGCAGCTCGTGAGGGCGGCGGCGACGCGAGCACTCGGCGACCTCGAGGCCGGCGCCCGGGCCGCCGAGGCGGACGGCGACGAGGACCGCCTGCTCAGCGCCGCCGCCGGTATCGCTCAGTTGAAGGCTGACCTCGAGATCATGCAAGAGCCCGGCGTGAACCAGTCGCCCCCGCGACCCGTGATCGAAGCCGCCGACCGGTTGTTAGGGTGGCTACGGAGTCGCCGAGGGGAGTGGGCTTGAGCAGTCCAACCGAACCGATCGATCTGGGCGACGAGAGCGCCCACTCGGGTGAAGCACGGCGAGTCCGGATCGCCTCGGCCCTGAGCCTGCGGGACTACAGCGGGGCCCCCAGCTCGGGCACCGACCCGGTGCGGGCCTACCTGAAGGAGATCGGTCGGGTCTCGCTCCTCACGCCCGAGCTGGAAGTCCTCTGCGCCCAGCAGATCGAAGAGGGCGTCGAGGCGTCGGCCATCTACGAGTCGTGGCAGGCAGAGGGGACCCTCGCCGAGGTGCCCTTCGCCGAGCGGCGCAAGGTCGAGCGCACGATCCGTCAGGGCCAGGATGCCAAGGACCTGCTCATCGAAGCGAACCTCCGTCTCGTCGTCTCGATCGCCAAGCGCTACCGCAATCGAGGCATGCCCTTCCTCGACCTCATCCAAGAGGGCAACCTCGGTCTCATGCGGGCGGTGGAGAAATTCGACCACCGGCGGGGCTTCAAATTCTCCACGTACGCGACCTGGTGGATCCGCCAGGCGATCACCCGAGCCGTGGCCGACCAGGCGCGGACGATTCGCATCCCCGTCCACCTGGTGGAGACGATCAACAAAGTCACGCGATCGCAGCGGCAGCTCTCTCAGGAGCTGGGACGGGAGCCGACCGTCGAGGAGATCGCCGCCCGCATCGAGTACCCCGTCGACCGCGTCCGCGAGCTGCAGCGGATCAGCCAGGACACGATCTCCCTCGAGCAGCCCCTCGGGGACGAGGAGGACTTCAGCCTGTCGGATCTCCTCGAGGACCAGACGGCCGAAGTCCCCTCGGATGCCGCCACCCGCATCCTGCTCAACGAAGCCGTCAAGCGAGCCCTCGGCGAGCTGAGCGAGCGGGAGCAGGAGGTCGTGCGGCTGCGTTTCGGGCTGGACGACGGCCGCATCCGCACCCTCGAGGAGGTCGGGCAGATATTCGGCGTCACCCGTGAGCGGATCCGCCAGATCGAGATGAAGACGCTCGCGAAGTTGCGCCACCCACAAGTCTCCCGGCCCCTGCGTGACTACGTCGAGGGGGACTGAAGCCACTCGGCCCTGCTGCGCGTGTATCACCAGGGCGCGTTCGGGCTAACCCCTCACCTAGCCGGACCGGCGCCGGGCGGAGCTGCCATGGCCGGCGGAGGAGCTCAGCATCTCGACCACGCGGGCGCGAGCCATGCCCCCGAGCGGGCTGTCGAGGAAGCCGGTGAAACGCTCTCGCGCCAGATCGCCGAGAGCCCGGACCCTCTCGGCAGTGGCTTCGGCATTGACGGCGTCCGCCCGAGAGCTCGCCACTCGCGGCCAGTCCGCTCTCGGCCCATCGGTGCGCCTGAGCTGCGACGCCTTGGAGGCCGCCCACGCCCCTGCCGCACACCCGAGCAAGAAACCCACTTTGAACCGCATCCCCATCTTCTACCCCTCTGGAGCGCCGCTCGCCACTCGACCCTCCTCGCCGTCGCCACGACAAGCAAGACACGTCCCAACTTCCGCGCAGTCACAACGAGAGGAGTAGGTTGCCGCAAGTGACCGCCGAACCTGAAGCTCCACGTCGCCGGGCGACGGTCGTCGCCGGCCGTGGCGTGGTTGCGGCCCTCCTGGCCGTGAGCATCTCACTGCTCGGAGTCACCACGGCCTCGGCTGCCGGCGACGCCTCCCTCGAGCCCTACATCCTTTCGAATCCGGTGCCGGGTTGGACCGCTGACCCGCCCGCCGTCTCCCAGAAGATCGACAACGAGCTCACGAGCTCCCTCAGCAGCAAGATTCACGAGAAGACGGAAACCGCCCTCAACGCCTGGGAAGGACCCGCCGCCAGCGGCATCCTCCTCATCATCCTCATCCGCTTCCCTGGCTCGAGCATCCCTCCCTCCTACTCCAACTCCACCTCGGCGGTCTCCGGCGTCTGCGCCGGTGCCGGCCAGTCCCCCGGGTCCGTGACCTCGGTCGCGGGCATTCCCGGCGCAGCCTCCGAGACCTGCCGGTCGACCACCGGCAGCCCGCTCACCGTCGTGGCCTGGCCGAAGGGGAACGTGGTCGGATTTGTCGAGGCGGAGGGACTCGGGGCCACCGAGGTCGACCAAGTGGCCGTGAACGAAGACAACAAGCTGCCGGCCAACGGGATCGGTGAATCAGGCAGCTCCTCCTCCAGTTCGCTCGAGGGCGGGATCGGCGCCGTCGTGGTCGCCGCCATCGTCATCGGCATCGTCCTGGCCCGGCGCCGCTCGAAGGCCCAGGTAGCCCCGGCGGCTGCAGGTCAATGGGCCCAGCCCGGGGCTGCCGCCCCCCCCTGGGGTTACCAGGGCGCCCAGCAGGGCCCCTTACCGGCCGCCACCCCGGGCTATGGGGCGGCGGGGGCGTATCCGGCCGGTGGGAGCGGCCAACCGGCCGGTGGGAGCGGTTATCCGGCCGGTGGGAGCGGTTATCCGGCCGGCTCCGGTGCCTATGCGGCTCCCGCCGCAGCCGGGCCGGCCGCGGCGGGTGGCTACCCGGCTGCATCCGGCTTCGAGGCCGCGGCGCCGCCCCCGCAAGCAAGCGGGCCGGCGCCCTACCAGCATCCGCGGCCCTCGGATCAAGCCCGTGCGGGGCACTACGCCGGGACCCAGCCGGCGGCCGGCCCGGCACACGCTGCGGCGCCAGCTCCTGTCGTGGGGAGCGACGATGCCACCGTGATCGACAATCCGCCTCCTGTGGTCGCAGCGGATCGTCCGGCCGAACCAGGTTGGCATCCGGTCGACGGCGATCCCTACCGGCAGCGGTACTGGGACGGAACCGGGTGGACGTCCCACCTGCGGTGGGACGGTACCGCCTGGGTGAACGACTCTTGAGGGACCCTCGCCAGGGATAGGATGAGGTCGCCTTCTGGCCCGCGACGGTCGAAGCATTCCGGGGTAGCTCAATGGCAGAGCACGCGGCTGTTAACCGTGTGGTTGAGAGTTCGAGTCTCTCCCCCGGAGCGGATCCGAGTCGGGCACCGGCTCCGGTGATGCTGACGGCCGGGTCTCCGCGAGCAATGCCAGCTCGCCTGCGAGGGTTAAAGGGGAGGGCGCAACGCGGAGACCCGGCCGGTCAGCAGGCCTGTGAACGGCCGCTCAGGGCCGGACAAGGGCGACAGAGGTGGATCCGTCCCGACGCCACCGAGTGAGCCCCCGAAGCGCCCGAAGAGGCGCGAGTGCCTCCCCTGCCCCGGGTCCGACGACGTCAGGAGACCCGTCACGCCTGCCTCGGGTCGGCGACGATCGCATCAGACACGATGGCCCCGGTGGCGACGTCGCGGATCACGAAGAGGAACGGATGATCGAACGAGATCGTCTCGATGTGGCCGTGTTGGGAGGTCTGCCCCGTTCGGACGCCCGAGACTGAGGAGGTGTCCGTGCCGAACTCGTCGACCGTGAGGGAGTCGGCCTGATCGACGGCCTGCAAGGTGATGCCGAGGGCGGCCGTCATCCCCCTGTAGTCGGCCCCCAGCCCGAACGCCCCGGCCACGCCGACGGCCTGCAGAACTCCATCCAGGTTCGCTTCCGAGCTGATCGAGAACTTCGGTATCGCCAGGTTGACGGCGCCGACGTGGGCGGAGTGTGCCAGGCGTGTCAACTCGGCCGGTCCCAACCCGTCCACGAGGGAGCTGAGCGCGCCCCTCGTGGCTTCGACCGCCACGGCTTCGAACCTCTCGCCGGCGTAGGGCAGCACGACGGCTTGCAGGCCGCTGGTGGAGACATAGGCAAGCGAGCCCGATTGAAGTCTCATCATCGTCACCGGCACGCGGGCTCCGCCGGCCGTGACGAACGACCCGCGCGTCTCGAGTGACGGGAGGAAGTCGACCTCCGGCGCCCAGCGGGCGGAGAAGTGCACGGCGTCGGTCAGGAGCAGATCGGTCAACGAGGGCAGCGCGACCGGGAGGAGCCGGCGGACGGCACCGCGCGTGCTCGTTGCAACCCAGGCGTTGACGGCGGCGGCGGCTTTCGGGGAAGAGAAGTCGACCTGCTCGACACCGGTGTCGAAGTACCG